>JBIKZB010000208.1:0-3828 GCA_044354955.1 Flavobacterium sp.
AATACCAATATAAAAACATTCCATATTTACCGGTGCCGAGCGTTCTAGCACTGATAAATAAGGCGTTTGCAAAAAAACATTACTTTGAGCTACTGTGTCCCAAAGTGAAGGCAGTGTTGCAATTGAATTGTAAATTTTATAGGTAATTCCGTTCACTGAAAAAAAAATAAATCGCTCCACAAATGTAGAGCGATTCTTATATAATTAAATGTTAAATTATTTCCATCCACAAATAATCGCACCCATTATGGTCATTACCACCATCCAATAACCAGAAGTAATGGCAGCATATTTAAGTGATTTTTGTTCAAACAAACAATTAGTTGCTACAATTGGCAATGCAATAAATAAGCCTGAAATAAACCCATGCAATGCTCCGTGTTTAAATGTTCTAAAAGCATCTTGATAATCTGCCATAAAAGCAGCATATGATGGTTTTGCTTGTGCAATATTCCCATCAATCATTCCAAAAGCTCCAAATTGATGGATAGTTAACGGCATCATTATAAGAGCCAACATGAATGAAAAAACAAATGTTAATCCGAAGATTTTTGCCATATTTCCTTGTCTCGCTTTTTCATCAGTCATTCCTGTTTCTTTCATCCAAATAGTTCCAAAAACTTTTGGGTTATACCAAACAAAACCGACAACAAAACTTGTGAGCGCTGCAACTAAAACAGCTAGAAAATTAATTTCCATAATGATATAGTTTATTGGTTAGTCTATCAAAAATAAAAAAAATTAATTAAAAACAGCCATTGCTGGTAATGCCTTATGATTAAAATCCCAAAGGGCTTGATTTTCCCATGAAGAACCATTTGTTGATACTGTTCCTCTAAAAGCAATCCATTCGGTGCCCCAATAACAAAAACCTAATCCGTTTGGTGTGTTTTTGACAGTATTTTTAATTTGAAGTAAAAATGCTTTTTGTCCTTCTGGAGAGGCAGCATAATTAGGATGAATTTGATTTGCCAAACCGATTACATTATTGGTCCAATCGTTCCAATTGAATGTAAATGGATAAGAAGTTTCCGCAACTAATACTTTTTTATTGTGTGTTTGACCCAATGATGTCATAGTTTGCTGTAACAAATTAACATCAGTTCCATGCCAAATAGGATAATAAGACAATCCAATATAATCATAATCAATAGCTGTAGTTTTTGAAAAAAACCATGAAGCACCTGTTATACCAGCATAATGTAACATAATTTTTGTTGCTGGACGATTGGTTCTAATTACAGTACTTGCACTTGCTAAAAGCGATAAAATTGAGTTTCATTCGATTCTAAATTTCCTTCAGGATAAATAAAACCATTATTGATTTCATTACCAATTTGAAAAATATCGGGTTGGATTTCGTTTACAATAGTTGCTGTATAATTCTCAACTTGTGTTTTTAATTGCGTAAAAGTCAAGCCGTCCCAAGCTGATGGTTTTTCTTGATTCCCTGGGTCTGACCAAGTATCTGAATAATGCACACTCAACCAAACTTTCATTCCGTGATTTTTAACGCGTTGCGCTAAAGATCTCACTTCATTAAACCCAGATTGATTTACAGTTGGTTATGCCAAAGTCGAATTCGTATTGTATTGCAACCTGCATTTTTTAGAGTAAGCAGCGCGTCTTCGGCAATGTTGTTGCTATTGTAGTAAATAGCTCCTTCAGACTCTATCAAAGGCAACATCGACATGTCTGCTGCCTTGATAAATTCTTGAGATATATTTGATTCTTCTTCTTTAGAACAAGAAAAAGTAATAAGAATACATAATAATGATAATAACTTTCCTCCAATTTTCATTGGATAAAGATACAAAAAGTATTATTCGCTTGCTACTAATTTTGAAGCACTGCGGTATAAAAATTCATTATAAATGTGTCTTCTTGCAAAACGACTTGGCGATTCTGCATTAACCATTTTAATGTAGGTAACTTTTGGTACACTAAAATACTCATAGTTACTTCCATCTAAAAATGAAATATACAACACACCATTATCCATGTAAAAATCTTGAATATTTACAGTAGTAGTAGTTTTTAAATAAACTTCTTTATTTTTTTCTTGCGTTTCTGGAGCAATACTCACTAAGAAATGATACGCTTCAATAATATTTTTACTTCTTTCTTCAGCTGCTAAACGCTCAACTGGATCTGCAATAGTATCAGGATGATCTTCCTTCATACTATTTCTGTAAATGGTTTTTAATTCTTTTAACGTAGCTGTTTTGGTAACATCAAGCAACTTTCTGTACTCGGCAATTTTCTTTGGATTCATAGTATTTTAAAATAAAGGTGCAAAAGTAGTGTTTTTATTATTAAATCAAGCCAAAAAACCAAAACAATAATAAAACATAACCATTTATTAATGAATTAATTACATAAAAAAAGCTCCACATTTCTGTGAAGCTTCTTAGTAGCGGGAACAGGACTCGAACCTGTGACCTTCGGGTTATGAGCCCGACGAGCTGCCTACTGCTCTATCCCGCGATGTACGGTTGTAATTCAATAAATTCTTAGTAGCGGGAACAGGACTCGAACCTGTGACCTTCGGGTTATGAGCCCGACGAGCTGCCTACTGCTCTATCCCGCGATTTGTGAGTGCAAAGGTACACTCTTTATTTAAAATTACAAGACTTTTTTAAAAATAATGTTTTCTTTCTACTATTTCAGGCGTTATCACTACCTTTGTACCCATAAATATATTGAAATGGAGCACAGAGCAGGTTATGTAAATATTATTGATTTGATATTAAGAGGAGAATGTCCAGTGGACATTCGGTTAAAAATGTTACACTTTAAAAATAATTCTCATGCATAAAGCAGGCTATGTCAACATAATTGGTAACCCGAATGTAGGAAAATCAACCCTTATGAATGCGTTTGTAGGCGAGCGTCTTTCTATCATCACATCGAAAGCACAAACTACAAGACACCGTATTTTGGGAATTGTAAATGGAGATGATTTTCAAGTTTTATTTTCAGATACGCCAGGAATTATAAAACCCGCATATGAATTGCAAAATTCGATGATGGATTTTGTGAAATCGGCTTTTGAAGATGCTGACATTTTAGTGTATATGGTAGAGATTGGTGAAAAAGAATTAAAAGACGAAGCGTTTTTTAATAAAATTATCCATTCTAAAATCCCAGTTTTGTTGTTATTGAACAAAATTGACAAATCGAACCAAGAACAATTAGAAGAACAAGTACAAGCTTGGAAAGAAAAAGTGCCAAATGCAGAACTTTTTCCTATTTCGGCTTTAGAGAATTTCAATGTGCAAACTGTTTTTGATAGAATTATCGAATTGCTTCCGGTTTCTCCTGCGTTTTATCCAAAAGATGCTTTAACTGATAAACCAGAACGTTTCTTTGTAAACGAGACTATTCGTGAGAAAATCTTATTGAATTACGACAAAGAAATTCCGTATGCCGTAGAAATTGAAACGGAAGAATTTATCGAAGATGATAACATTATTAGAATTCGTGCCGTGATTATGGTAGAACGCGATACGCAAAAAGGAATCATCATTGGTCACAAAGGCGCTGCTTTAAAACGTGTAGGCATTCAAGCTAGAGAAGATTTAGAGAAATTCTTTGGTAAACAAATTCACTTGGCTACTTACGTAAAAGTCAATAAGGATTGGAGAAGCAGTGCTTACCAATTGAAACGTTTTGGGTATAATCAGAAATAAGAAGAAAGAGTGACTAGTCCTAAAAAATCGATACAGATTTATTAGACAAAAATAATTAATTAAACACTTGCAAGAACGTTCTTGCAAGTGTTTTTTGTTTTATAGGTTTTTATTTTCAATTTATTTTGTTGATGCA
>JBIKZB010000209.1:0-3805 GCA_044354955.1 Flavobacterium sp.
ACTTTTTTCCAACTCAAAGACAAATCAGACTTTATAAAATTTTTAAAATTTGGAACAAATGCAGGTACTTTATTAGACCAATCGGTATAAATACTTCCGAATTTATTTCTTAAAAATTGCTCCTCTGCATACATTATTCTTTCATAATATACCCAATAAGAAAGAGTAAACGCTACAACAAACCAAAAATTTCCAGATAAAATTGCGGGTCCAAGCCACATGAAATAATTTCCCACATACAAAGGATGCCTTACTAAAGAATACATTCCTTTTGTATTCAAAGTATCCGCCACTTGATTTTTCACAGTTCTACCTGAAGTGTTTTTAGGCGTAAAACCAATAACGCAAATTCTAATGAATAGACCAAAGAGTCCAATTACAAGGCAAAACATCTCAAAATAAATCTCATATGGTGAATTCTTTAGAAAAAAAGAATCTGGGTTTAATTCTGTTTGAATAAAAAGCAAAAAACCTATTATCAAAATAATAACAGGTAAAACGCCTCTATATCTAAACAGCCAAAGTCCTTGTTTTTCAAATTCTTCTTGTAATGCCATAAAGTAGGATTTATTTTTATTACTAAACTAGTTGTTACACATTAAATCTAAAATGCATCACATCACCATCTTTTACAATGTATTCTTTTCCTTCAACTCTTAATTTTCCAGCTTCTTTTACTTTAGCTTCAGAACCAAAGTTTGAAAAATCTTCGAATGCAATCACTTCAGCACGGATGAATCCTTTTTCGAAATCGGTATGGATTACTCCAGCTGCTTTTGGTGCTGTATCTCCGATGTTAATAGTCCAAGCGCGAACCTCTTTAACACCAGCGGTAAAATATGTTTGTAATTTTAATAATTTATACGCTGCACGAATTAACACAGCCGAACCTGGCTCTGTTAATCCCATGTCTTCTAAAAACACTTGACGCTCTTCGTAGCTTTCTAATTCGGTAATATCTGCTTCTGCTCCTACTGAAAGAATGATTACTTCTGCATTTTCGTCTTTTACTAATTCACGAACTTGGTCTACATATTTGTTTCCGTTTACAGCTGAAGCTTCGTCTACGTTACAAACATATAAAACTGGTTTTGTAGTGATTAATTGGAATTCTTCCATCATATCCACCTCATCTTGATTTTGAGGAATCACAGTACGAGCCGATTTTGCTTCCATCAAAGTCTCACGGATTCTATCTAATAATGCTTTTTCAGCTTGTGCTTCTTTATTTCCAGTTTTGGCAGCACGATTGGTTTTTTCCAAACGTTTTTCAACAGTTTCTAAATCTTTTAATTGCAATTCGATATCGATGGTTTCTTTATCGCGAATTGGATTTACATTCCCATCAACGTGCACAATGTTATCGTTATCAAAACAACGTAATACGTGAATAATTGCGTTACATTCTCTAATGTTTCCTAAGAATTGATTTCCTAAACCTTCACCTTTACTTGCTCCTTTTACCAAACCTGCAATATCTACGATATCTACCGTTGCCATTTGAACACGCTCTGGCTTCACCAATTCCTCTAAACGAGCAATACGTGGATCAGGAACATTAACTACTCCAATATTTGGTTCTATAGTACAAAACGGAAAGTTAGCACTTTGCGCTTTTGCGTTTGATAAACAATTAAATAAAGTTGATTTTCCAACATTTGGTAATCCTACAATTCCTGCTTTCATTCTGAATGTAATTTTAAAAGAGCGCAAATATACTTTAATCCTAATTAGTATCAAAGTAATAAATAGCAGGAGTTAAATTAGGCGGTTTTTATTCTTTGGGATTTTTCTCTTCGTCTTGTGTTTCTTCTTTTGCTTTACCTAAGCTTTCAATAACTGCTTTTTCTTCAACCGTAGAAACAAAACCCGATTCAACATCCCAATAATTTGTAAAAAAAGAGGTTTTCTTATTGATTAGAGATTTTCCTTTAAATATGTTTTTATCGCTGTATTCAAAAGGCTGTTTATCGAAATCTGTAATAACCATGTGATTTTTTACTTCTATTCTTCGATCTTTTTTCTTGTAGCGTTTTTCAAAACCAATTACTTCTTTTGAATTAGCTAAATAGTATAAATCGCCTTCTAATCTAAATATGTTTTTAAATTCTAATTTATAAACTTTCCTACTAGCAAACATGCTCTCTTTATACTTCTGAAGTCTTTCTGAGGAAACATAAGAACTCAACTCTACTATTATTTTTTTATTACTATCATACACAATAATAAAATCAGAAAGAATTCCTTGAGACTCTGGAAATGGAACAATTTTAATCACTAAATAATCTTCATTGGAAGGGTAAGTTTTAATGGAAAAATCATATATTTTCTTAGCACTATTATCAAGAACTTCATCTAAATATTTAAATTGGTAATAATTTTCAATAATATTATTTAAATCATACCCTAAAATATTGGGGTCGATATCACCATCTAAAACCCCAACAGCTCTATTTTGTTCAACTAAAATATCTGTTTTAATATTTTTTTCATTTCCAAGTATTTGAAAATTAATCAATCCATCGTTAAAAAAAACAATTTCACTATCACGTTTATAAAATTCTCGCAAGTAAATTTTTAAATTCACTGGAATTGTCATTTTATTTTTAGAATTTTCAACAATTCTCTTTAAAATTTGTTGGGGATGATCTTTTGTGACAATAAATTCTTCAAGTTGTTGTGTATTGGGCTCCATATAGACCACATTTTCATTTTTATTTAATGTGGCCATTTTAATAACAATGGTTTTATAAGACGAATGAATAAATTCCAAATCAGAACTTTTAGTTAAACTAACAAATGCTTTCCCGTCTTTATTAGTTAAAAAGCCTTGTCGTGTTCTTAAAGCAGTTATGGTTACTTCTTCTATAGGCAAATCTGTATCATAATCTTTCACAATAATTGTATATTCGATACTTTGTGAGAAAATCATCGAAGAAATCAAAAAGAATAAAAAAGTAAGTTTTTTTATCATAAAAATTTGCTATCTATCAAATTTAACGAAAAAATGTCAAAAACACACTTCTAATCCTATTTTTTTATGGCTATAAAACAAAAAAGAGAACTTTCTATTGAAAATTCTCTTTGATTATTGATTTTAAAAACGATTATTCGTTATGTAAAAACGATTGTCTGTTCATCAATGTTTCTTCATTTTCGACATGATTATCATCTGGAACACAACAATCTACTGGACAAACCGCAGCACATTGTGGTTCTTCATGAAACCCTTTACATTCGGTACATTTTCCAGGAACTATATAATAAATATCATCTGAAATTGGAGTTTGAGCAGCGTCTGAATCAACTTCAGTTCCATCAGGTAATATTACTTTTCCGCTTAATTTTGTACCATCTTTCCATCTCCAATCATCAGCACCTTCATAAATTGCTGTATTTGGACATTCAGGCTCGCAAGCCCCACAGTTGATACATTCGTCTGTTATTATAATTGCCATGTTTAATTTTATGTTTAGAAATTAGAATTCAGAAAAACTTGATATTCTAATATAATGATTAATTTTGCGCTACAAAAATACAATGTAAACCAAATATAAACAAGTTACAAATGTTACAAATTGAAATAAAATCGAGTTTTGTTGAATTAGGAAATTTCTTGCGTCAATTTTCTGAAGACAGTAATACAAAAAACGCTTCGGTTTTACAAAACGATTTGTTCTTTCACGATTTTGAAGATTTAATAGTTCTTTCGCAATCGCATAATGGATGGTTTACCCCTGAACATGTCTACTTTAGTATTCAGTCTTGGGCCAAAGCATTAACGGAAGACAACTTGAATAAGTGG
>JBIKZB010000210.1:0-3802 GCA_044354955.1 Flavobacterium sp.
AAAATTGCCGATAAAATTTCGCCAGAGCGTATTACATTGTTATTATTAGCTATTTTTATACATCATTTTATCTTATTCTTTTTTGAATATTTTAGATTCGATTTATTACTTACAATATTATCTAGATCCTTAACAAGTACTTTATTTACGTTTATTATATGTTTGCTAACCATTTATTTAATTAAGCCAAGCAATAGACGATGAGAAAAGCTGTTTTACCCGCCGTTATCATTATTACTTCACTTCTTCTGATTGTTCGAATTTTTTATCTTCAAGTTATTGATGAAAATTTAAAACTGCAATCAGAAAATAATGCCATTAAAAAAGTATTTGATTTTCCCGAAAGAGGTTATATCTATGACCGAAATGGCAAACTTTTAGTTGCCAATCAGCCGTCGTATGATATCATGGTAGTGCCTAGAGAAATTAAAGATATAGACACAACCGAATTTTGTAATTTACTTCACATAACAAAGGAGTTTTTTATTAAAAAAATTGAAAAAGCTAACGTATATAGTCCAATATTACCTTCTGTTTTCTTATCACAGTTAAACAAAGCAGAATATGCAGCCTTTCAAGAAAAAGAAAGAAAATTTGAAGGTTTTTATACCCAAAAACGTTCGTTGCGAGACTATCAAGTAAAAGAAGGCGCCAACATTTTTGGATTCATTACACAAGTTAACGAAGCTATTTTAAACAAAAAAAAATACTACAATAGTGGAGATTTAATAGGAAAACAAGGTGTTGAACAACAATACGAAGAAATATTAAGAGGCGTAAAAGGAGTAAAATATTTACTTCGCGACAAACACAATAAAATTATTGGTCCCTATAAAAAAGGTCAATTTGATACCATTGCGCAACAGGGAAAAGACTTAACCCTAACCATTGACCATGCGTTACAAAAATATGGTACTGAGTTAATGATTAATAAAAGAGGAGGAATTGTTGCCATTGAACCTAAAACAGGAGAAATTTTAGCATTAGTTTCTGCGCCTACGTTTGACCCTGCTTTATTGGTAGGTAGACAGCGTTCGAAAAACTATACCGCTTTATACAACGACTCAATTGCAAAACCATTGTATGACAGAGGCTTACAAGCAACTTATCCACCAGGATCGCCATTTAAAATTGTAACAGGATTAATCGGATTACAAGAAGAAGTTATTGATGAACAAAGCACTTTTTACTGTAATCACGGTGCTAATTTTGGACGTTTTATGAAATGCCATTGCGGATTACACACTTTACAATTGAATAACGGTACTTATAAATCATGTAACAGTTACTTTGGAAACACCTATAAAAGAACCATTGAAAAATACAAAGATTCATACTATAGTGTTGACAATTGGGCAAATCATGTTAAAAGTTTTGGTTTAGGACAATTTTTAGGAACAGATATGCCTATTGGTTCTAAAGGTTTAGTACCTGATTCTAAAATGTATAAAAGAATGTACAATGGTGCAAAAATTAGAAGTTCTTACATTATTTCTAACTCTATTGGACAAGGAGAAGTATCAACTTCAACTATACAATTAGCAAATATGATGGCTGTTGTAGCAAATAAAGGTTATTATTACACACCTCACATCGTTAAAAAAATAAAAGGTCAAGTCTTAGATAAAAAATTTACAACAAAGCACTACACAACCATTGATAAGCAATATTTTGATCCAATGATTCAAGGATTATCTGATGTTTACAAGGTGGGAACCGCTTGGAATTTAAAAGTTGAAGGATTAGACATTTGTGGTAAAACAGGTACCGCAGAAAATAAAATTAGGGTTGCAGGAAAAACATACCAACTAAAAGATCATTCTATTTTTGTAGCTTTTGCTCCAAGAGAAAACCCAACAATAGCAATTGCAGTAGTAGTTGAAAATGGATATTGGGGAAATAGATGGGCAGGTCCGATTGCCACTTTAATGGCTGAAAAATATATTACAGGGAAAATTACTCGAAAAGATTTAGAAACCACAATGCTGAATGGCAGTTTATTAGAAGAATATAAAAAGATTGAAAATATTATTTTTCAGAGAAAAGTGGACCCAACTAAAGTTCAAGATTCTTTAAACAAAGTAAAAGTTGAAATTAGCGAAGCCAAAAAAGAAGAGGAAGAAAACTAAATGAAAAATCAAAGCGTAGGAAATAGAATCGACTATATCTCCATATTACTTTACATCGTATTAGTAATCATGGGCTGGATGACTATATATTCTGCTTCTTTACCTTTAGAAGAAACTTCTATTTTTGATATTTCTCAAATATATGGAAGACAGATGTTATTCATTGGTCTAACTATTCCACTTATATTTATAATATTATTTGCTGATGCTAAGATATTTGAACGTCTTTCGTTTGTTTTTTACAGTTTAGGAATTATACTATTACTTGGATTATTTGTTTTTGGTGTTACCAAAAAAGGACAAACCAACTGGTATCAATTTGGAGGTTTTGGTTTTCAACCTTCCGAATTTGTTAAAACCGCAACAGCTCTTTTACTCGCCAAATATTTAAGTTATTCGCAAATTAATTTAAAATTAACCAAACATCAAATCATAGGATTAGCAATTGTTGGACTGCCAATTCTTCTAATATTAATGCAACCCGATGCTGGTAGTGCCATGATATTTGTTTCTTTAATATTTGTATTAAATAGAGAAGGATTGCCAAGTTGGTATTTCTTTGCTGGAATAATAGCAATTGCCTTATTCTTTTTATCCCTAGTAATACAACCTATATACTTAGTTTCTGTTCTTTTTGTAATTATGATCATTCATTATATTTTCAACAGAAAAATATCTAGAAACCCAATTGTTTATGGATTGCTTTACTTAGTTATGACAGGATTTTCGTTTTCTGTAAGCTATGTTTATGATAGTGTTTTAGAACCTCATCAAAAAGACCGAATTAATGTATTAATTGGCGATGATGTAGACATGAAAAGAGAAGGTTACAACTTAAATCAGTCTATGATTGCTATTGGTTCTGGAGGATTACTAGGTAAAGGATATTTAGAAGGAACACAAACTAAAGGTGGATTTGTTCCAGAACAACACACGGATTATATTTTCACAACTGTAGGTGAAGAATGGGGATTTATTGGAAGTATAACGGTAATTCTTTTATTTGTTGCCTTGTTTTTAAGAATCATCTATTTAGCCGAAAATCAGAAAACAAAATTCAGTAGGGTCTACGGTTATTGTGTGGCAACCTATTTATTCACCCATTTCTTTGTAAATATCGCCATGTTAATTAAGTTATTCCCAACCATTGGGGTTCCTCTACCCTTTTTCTCATATGGAGGTTCGAGTTTGTGGGCGTTTACAATTTTGCTTTTTATTTTTATTAAATTAGATGCTAATAAAGTAAATGAGTGGTAATTAAAAACTCCATTCTTTATAATCAGATTTAGATTCTAATTGATTTTCAATTTCGTCAGACAAATTAGGATAAAAATCAATTCCAGTCATTTTTTCTATTTCATCAACCGGAACTACAAACTCATATAAAGGTTGATTTGAATTTTCATGGGGTACTAAAAAACCAATCATTTGAGTACCATCTTTTGATAAAAGTACTTTGTAAAAATAATTAGGAACTGAAACCTTCTCTTTTCCTATAGTTTTCAAATCATCTGTTAAAACACCTCCTGTAACAACATACAAACCTTCCTTTGCAGTTGCCCAATAGCGAATTTTATCTTCCAATCGATTCCAAACACCTGAATTAAATTCATGTTCTTGCGGACTAATATTAGAGGTAAAAAAAGTTTCTTGAAATGACTTATAGGATTCTT
>JBIKZB010000019.1:0-12897 GCA_044354955.1 Flavobacterium sp.
TAATCAAATGCTTTTTCTAAATCGGTTTTGTCTTGATTAGGCGCATAAACAATTTCTAAGGGATATTGTTTTTCTAAATAGTAGTTGGGATCAAAACCGCGGTCAAAATCGCCCAATAATACATCTACTTTGATACCAAGTTCAAGTACGCGTTCAATGGCAGAATCTAAAACAATTACTAATGGCGACCATTCTAATAATTGTCCTATGAGTTCATCACTACATGCTGCACCATTAGCAATTATTAATGCGGGTTCTTGATCGTCGCGAACAATATGGTGTGATGACATTTCGATTTTGAAATTAAAGAGTACGAATTTAGAAAAAATTATTCAACGGTGTAACTCATTGTATCGGTTTCTGATAATCTAAAGAATCCTAAAGCGAAATTATTAAAATTAGTTTGATTTATAATGTTTCCTCTAACCGTTGCTGGCGGTGTTTGAAAAGGACTGCCGCCATTACTGCCCGCTATACCAAGTAATATATTCATATAATTGTAATAGTTTTGGGAAATACCATGTAACGTGAACTGTAATGTATCATCCGTTTTCATGTCTTCATTTGTGTATAATCCAAACATCTGATTTCCTTGAAAAAAGGCGTCGTCTATGACATCATATTCAGGTAATATGGTAAATGAGGTATTGTATTCTTCCAAATAAAAATTATTGACTAATCCATTGTCTTGATAAAAGAATTTTACTTCTTTTTCATTCCCTGTAAAGCCACCATTTTCAGTTTGTTCCACAGCATCAATGGTAGGAACTTCTATTAATGATTCTGTTGCCGTATAAATTTGACTGTTAAGACTAACAGTTAATGTATAAGATTGTCTTATCTCAGGATTAAAATTTGTACAAACATAATTGCCAGTACCCGGATTTTCAATAAAATCATATTGAATTCCATTTCCATCAGTAATAAAAACAGTTGCACCACTAACAGTTGGAATTGTTGAAGAATAAAAACCAGTTGTAGTGGTTAGTTTTACGGTTTGCTCATTTCCAAGCGTTCCTTTTTGCCATTTTATTGAGGCATCAATTACTAATTTTGGCGCCGCGGTTGTTAAGTCGATTTCAACCACATCTTCACAACTAAATAATGAAAATGAAATAGTTGATGTTAAAAGAACTAACGTTACTATTTTTAATAAAATCTTTGCCATAATTAAAATTTAAAATTATAGGTTACACTTGGTACGATACCAAAAATAGATAAACGAACTGCTTCATTATTACCCGAGTCTTGATTTTGTCTAAAACTAATTGAAGCCGCATTTTTTCGACTATACACATTGTAAATTCCAAAAACCCATTCACCATACCAATTTCGGTTTTTATTTTTTTTAGGGACTAAAGTTGCTGATATATCTAAGCGATGGTATGTTGGTAAACGGTTTTCATTTCGTAATCCATAAGTTGGAACAGTAATTCCTTGGTATTGATATTGTCCGTTTGGATAGGTAACAGGTTGTCCAGATTGAAGCGAAAAGATACTGCTAAAACTCCATTTTTCATTTAGCTTATACATACTTGTAACAGAAACATTGTGCAATTTATCCCAACCAGTTTTATACCATTCTCCATTGTTAATTCCGGTTTCAACGGCATTTCTTCCGGGTGTTCGTTGTTCAGAACGAGAAAGAGTATAGGAAATCCATCCATTAAGTTTTCCATTATTTTTACGAGCCAAAATTTCTAAACCATAGGCTCTTGCTTCTCCATTTAAAATCACTTGTTCTATATCGTCATTTGCAATTAAATCGGCTCCATCAATATAATCTAATCTGTTCTTTAATTTTTTATAGAAAGTTTCAATTTCTAGGGAATAATCGTCATTTTTGAAATTTTTAAAATATCCAAAAGCTACTTGGTCAAGAATTTGAGGTTTTAAATAATCATCACTGGGTGTCCAAACATCTAATGGAGTTGGAGATTGTGTGTTTGAAATTAAATGCAAATATTGTGACATTCTGTTGTAACTTGCTTTAATTGAATTGTTTTCGTTTATGGTGTAAGCTATTGAAAATCTTGGTTCTAAGTTACCAAACTGTGCTATTGTTTCGTTTTTTCCATAGGATTTTGTTCCCGTTGGAGTTCCTTTTTCATAAATTTGAAAATCTTCATTATAAACAACCGCCTGATTATTTGCATATAAATTAATTTCTTCGTTACCTAAACGATAAAATCTACTATAGCGTAATCCATAATTGACGGCTAATTTATCAGTAATTTGTTGCTCTACATCGATGTATGCAGAAGGTTCAAAAGCATATTTTTTAGCCAATTGGTCTGGATTAATTCCTGAATTACTATTAGTAGGCTCAATTTTTCCAGGGTTAAAATCATAATAAATGGTGTTAGCTCCGTAATATAATTTTACTTTTTCCGAAATATAATGTTTAAGATCGTATTTAAAATTGTAATTTTTAACACTACTTTCCCAGTTAAACCCAATAAAATCAAGAGTTAATCCGTAGTAATAGTCGCTATAAATTAATGATAGATTTGAAAAAAGTTTATTAGAAAACAAATGATTCCATCTTACATTAAATACAGAATTGCCATAGGTGTTTACAAAACTCTCGTTTAAACTAAAAACATCACGACCAAAATAACCTGAAACATATAGGTTGTTGTTTTCGTTAAGTTTATAACTTAGTTTAGTATTCAAGTCATAAAAATAGGCCGAATTTTTATTATCCGTTAATTTTAAAAATAAATGCGCATAGGAACTTCTTCCTGCCAATAAGAACGATCCTTTATTTTTGACAATTGGACCTTCAGCTAATAATCTACTAGAAATGATTCCAATTCCGCCATTCATATGAAAATCAGTACTGTTTCCATCTTTTTGATAAATTTCTAAAACAGATGCTACACGACCGCCAAATCGAGACGGAATTCCGCCTTTGTATAATTTTATATCTTTTATGGCGTCTGTATTAAAAACAGAGAAAAAACCAAATAAGTGTGATGTGTTGTAAATCGTAGCTTCATCAAGTAATACTAAATTTTGATCTGCTGATCCGCCACGAACATTAAAACCAGATTGACCTTCCCCGGCATTTGTTACGCCAGGTAATGTTAGAATTGATTTAATTAAATCAGTCTCCCCTAATATTGCAGGCATTTGTTTTATGGTGTTAACAGAAAGTTTGTTCACACTCATTTCGGGTTTTTTAATGTTGTTTCTATAAATGTTTTTAGTAATTACAACTTCATTTAATTCTTGATTGCTCTCCTTTAAACTAAAATTTTTCTTAACATTTTGATTGATTTCTATCTTCTCTACAATTGTAGTAAAACCAACGTAGCTTATTTGTGTGGTGTAGCTTCCTTTTGGTAATGTAATGGAGTAAAAACCATATTCATTCGTGTAGGTTCCAATGTTAAGTTCGGCAATATATACGGAAACCCCTATTAAAGTTTCATTATTATCGATGTCGGAAACTACTCCGCTAAGGGTTACTTTTTCTTGACTAAATCCAATTATCGTAAATAGACTTAGTAACCAATAAATTTTAAATTGTTGCATTTTTTTGGTATAGATTTTGCAAAACAAATTTCATCAAAATAAAAAGCAATTGTTTAAAACATATGTTAATTTATAATTAAAAATCAATTATTGTTTTAATTTTACATTTTCAAGAAAATACTCATGAAATTCAATTTATTCGCTTTTCTTTTTTTATTTCATTTTGTGTCGCTTTTTGCACAAAAAGACAATCCTTTCAAGACTTCTAAATTGAAGATTGATTGGGATGAGCCTGCAAAAGTAGATACTAAATCAAATACAATTACTTTGCCTTATAAAAGTATTTTTGATAAAGATGATAGTTACTTAAAACGATATTCTGTGCTTGATCAAAAAAAAGGTGAGGAAAGTGTGTTGATTAAAAAGAATGAATTTAAAAACCCAGGGGATGCAGTTAAAGAAAGATTGAACAAAGAAACTCAACAAGGTAGTTGGGATGATGTATTTTTTGGAAAGTTTAAAGTTACTACGTCGGTTTTAAAAATAATGACAAGAGATTATATGGATCCTGATGGTGATAAAGTTAGAATCTTATTAAATAGTATTGTTGCATATAATGTTATTTTTCTAGAAACTGAATTTAAAACAACATACATTGAATTAAGAGAAGGAGAAAATAGTATAGATATTGTTGCTTTAAATCAAGGATTAGCCGGCCCAAATACAGCAACATTTGCTTTATATGATGGAGATAATAATTTAATTACAACAAACGATTGGAATTTGAATACGGGAGTATCAGCAAAGTTTACAATAGAGTATGTAAAACCTATTGAAAAGAAGTAAATAATTATTACCTTTTATAAAATGAACATGCCCCAAAGAGTAGTTAACTTTTGGGGCATGTTTTATTTTACTAATTCTATCTTAGTTTAATTTCGCTAAGATTGTATTTAATGTCTCACTTGGACGCATTGCTTTGTCTGTTAGTTCAAAACTAGGGTGGTAATAACCACCAATATTTTGAGGCTTACCTTGAGCTGCGATTAATTCTTCATTAATTTTACCTTCGTTAGTTGTTAACTCATTAGCAATAGGTGTAAAGATTGCTTTTAATTCGGCATCTTTATCTTGAGCTGCTAACGCTTGCGCCCAATATAGAGCAATATAAAAATGAGATCCTCTATTGTCTAACTGACCAACTTTTCGTGCTGGCGATTTATCGTGAGCTAAAAATTGCTCAGTAGCTTGGTCTAATGTTTCAGATAAAACCATTGCTTTAGCATTGTTTAAGGTTTGGCCTAGATGTTCTAATGACACTCCTAAAGCTAAAATTTCTCCTAACGAATCCCAACGTAAATATCCTTCTTCTATAAATTGCTCAACGTGTTTAGGAGCAGAACCACCTGCACCAGTTTCAAACAATCCACCACCATTCATTAATGGAACAATAGATAACATTTTTGCTGAAGTTCCTAATTCTAAAATTGGGAATAAATCTGTTAAATAATCACGTAATACGTTTCCTGTTACAGAAATAGTGTCTAAACCAACTTTTAATCTTTCTAATGTAAATAAAGTAGCAGCTACTGGATTTAAAATTCGAATATCTAAACCTGTAGTATCGAAATTTTTCAAATAAGCTTCAACTTTTTTAGTTACTTCTCTATCGTGTGCACGATTTTCATCTAACCAAAAAACAGCTGGAGTATTCGATAATTTTGCTCTGTTTACGGCTAATTTTACCCAATCTTGAATTGGAGCATCTTTAACTTGACACATTCTAAAAATATCGCCAGCTTCTACTGTTTGTTCCATGAATACAGTACCATTACCATCTGTTACTTTTACAGTACCATTAGCGGTCATTTGGAACGTTTTGTCATGAGAACCATATTCTTCTGCTTTTTGTGCCATCAAACCTACGTTTGGAACACTTCCCATAGTTTTTGGGTCAAAAGCTCCATTTTTCTTACAGAAATCAATAGTAGCAGTATATAAACCAGCATAACATCTATCTGGAATTAACGCTTTCGTATCTTGAGGTTTTCCTTCTTTGTTCCACATTTGACCAGAAGTTCTAATCATTGCAGGCATAGAAGCATCTACAATTACATCAGATGGTACATGGAAATTGGTGATTCCTTTTTCAGAATTTACCATTGCTACTGAAGGTCCGTTTGCAAAAGCTTCGTTCAAAGCGGCTTCTACTTCCGCTTGTTTTGGGTGACCTGCAATTTTAGCATAAACATCACCTAATCCATTTCTAGTATCTACTCCTAATTCTGTAAATAAGTTAGCGTATTTAGCAAATACATTTGCAAAAAACACATCAACAATAGCGCTAAAAATGATAGGGTCAGACACTTTCATCATTGTAGCTTTCAAGTGTACGGATAATAAAATACCTTTTGCTTTAGCGTCTGCAATTTCTTTAGCAGCGAAAGCTTTCAAAGCTTTTAAATTTAATACAGATGAATCAATGATTTCACCGGCTTTTAATGAACTAGTGTTTTTTAAAATTGAAGAAGTTCCATCTTCTGCTATGAATTCAATTGTAAATTGAGAAGCTTCTGTTACAGTAACCGATTTTTCACTTCCATAGAAATCGCCATCAGACATATGTGCTACCTCAGTTTTTGAGTCTGAAGACCAAGCACCCATGGAATGTGGATTGTTTTTTGCGTAGTTTTTAACTGCTTTTGGAGCTCTTCTGTCAGAGTTTCCTTCACGTAATACTGGATTTACAGCCGAACCTAAAACTTTAGCAAATTTAGCTTTGATAACTTTTTCTTCTTCTGTAGTAACTTCTTCTGGGAAGTTAGGAATGTTATAGCCTTGAGATTGTAATTCAGCAATTACTTCTTTTAATTGAGGTACCGAAGCTGATATGTTAGGTAATTTGATAATGTTTGCTTCTGGAGTAGTTGCTAATTGTCCTAATTCAGATAAAGCGTCTCCAATTTTTTGATCTTCATTTAAAAATTCTGGAAAGTTTGATAAAATTCTGCCAGCTAATGAAATATCTCTTGTTTCTATAGCAATGTTTGCAGTTTTTGTAAAGGCTTTTACAATAGGTAAAAACGAATGTGTTGCCAGCATTGGCGCCTCATCCGTAATGGTATACATTATTTTAGATTGATTAGACATGAATGTTATGTGTTTGTTTGAATATAATTTGTAAAATCTGCCAAATATAGGAAATTTGAAAGAAATAATTTAGGATAAAGGCTTAAATCTTGCATAAAATTCAATAAAAAAAGCCACAACATTGTTGCGGCTTTTTATGCTTGAGAACGTACAAATTAGTTTTTGTATCTTCTTTCTTTAATTTTTGCTTTTTTACCAGTAAGATCTCTAAAGTAGTAGATACGAGCTCTACGAACTTTACCTCTTTGGTTCACTTCAACTTTTTGTAAAGCTGGTAAGTTAACTGGGAAAATACGCTCAACACCAACAGCACCAGACATTTTACGGATAGTAAAAGTTTCAGTTGCTCCAGTACCTCTTCTTTGGATTACTACTCCTTTGAAGAACTGAGTTCTTGTTTTTTCACCCTCTTTAATTTCGTAGTACACAGTGATAGTATCACCAGCTCCGAAAGCAGGAAAATCTTTTTTTGTTACAAATTCGCTATTCACGAAATCAACTAAATTTGACATAGTCTTTATTATAAAAGTTTGATTCAAAGCAACATACACGGTTATCGTCAGAGGTTGGTTCAAAGTGGGTGCAAAATTAAGAAAATAAATTTATAATAAACAATTTATAATTGATAAATTTCATTAATAATGTTGTTTTTTATTCTTCCAATAAATCAGGTCTTCTGTTTTTAGTGTGTTCGTATGCCATATCTTCTCTCCATTTTTCAATTTTGGCAAAATTTCCACTTAATAAAATTTCGGGTACTTTTAATCCGTTATAGTCGGCTGGGCGAGTGTAAATAGGTGGTGATAATAAATTGTCTTGAAAACTATCAGTCAATGCCGAAGTTTCATCACTCAAAACCCCAGGAATCAATCGAATAATGGCATCACAAAATACAATAGCACCAATCTCTCCGCCACTTAAAACATAATCACCAATCGAAATTTCTCGTGTAATGTGCATATCACGAACTCGTTGATCAACCCCTTTATAATGTCCACACAAAATCAATATATTTTCATACATCGAAATCGAGTTGGCCATTTTTTGGTTCAAAGTTTCCCCATCGGGTGTCATATAAATGATTTCGTCGTAGGTTCTTTCGTTTTTTAGCTTCGAAATACAAGCGTCGATTGGCTGTACAGACATCACCATTCCGGCGCCACCACCAAATTGATAATCGTCTACACTTCTTTGTTTGTTAGTCGTATAATCTCTTAAATTATGAAAATAAACTTCCACCAATCCTTTTTCAATGGCGCGTTTCATAATAGAAGCCTCAAACGGACTTCGCATTAATTCGGGTAAAACTGTAATAATATCAATTCGCATGGTGCAAAGATAATAGATTATTTTTTAGTTGCCGAAAGTGAATACACCATTGGAATTTTGTTTTCCAAATGTTTAATTCGGAATTTTTTTTCCGATCCTTCGGAATCAAATTCTTCTGTTTGATTGAAACAATTGTATGGGGAATAATCAAATTCATTATAACAATTTAGTTCCAATCCATTTATAATTAAGGCATTTAAAAGTTCTGAAGTGGGGTGATTCCAAGTAACCGTTTGTACTGAAATTTCTGCTTTTCTATCTGCATAAGTACCCGATTCATCTTCAATAATTTCTTCGGTATTGAAATAATTATAAAAAATTTCTTTGAAATCATTATCAAACATCCAAACTACGGGATGAAAATCAGCCATGACAAATTTTCCGCCTGGTTTTAAAAAATGGGATATCACCTTAGCCCATCGGTCTAAATTGGGAAACCAACCAATGGTTCCATAACTTGTAAAAACGATATCAAATTTTTCGTTTAAATGATTCGGTGCGTCATAAATATCGCAACAAACAAAAGTGGCGTCTAAATTCAATTTTTTATTGATTTCTATAGCTCTTTCAATAGCTTTGTCTGATAAATCGACACCTGTAGCTTTTGCGCCCATTCTTGATAAAGTCATAGTGTCTTGTCCAAAATGACATTGTAGGTGTAAAATCTTTTTCCCTTTTATATCACCAAGTAATTCCAATTCAATCGAATTTAATGTTGATTTCCCATTCAGGAAACTTTTCATGTCGTAAAAATCAGAATCGATATGCACATCGACTTTGTTGTTCCAAGTTTCTTTATTAATGTTGATGTAATCTTTTGCTACCACAGTATTCAATTTTTGTATATCAAATCTACTATTTATTTTGTAATTTTGCACTTTAAAATTTAAAATCAAAACAATGGAAAACGGAATATACGCTAAATTTAACACGGCAAAAGGTGCTATTTTAGTAAAATTAACGCACGATTTAACACCAGGAACTGTAGGAAACTTCGTAGGATTAGCAGAAGGTCAATTAGAAAATTCGGCTCGTCCAATGGGAAAACCTTATTATGATGGATTAAAATTTCACCGTGTAATTCCTGATTTTATGATACAAGGTGGTTGTCCTCAAGGACAAGGAACTGGTGGTCCAGGTTACAACTTTGATGATGAATTTCATCCAAGTTTAAAACACGATAAACCAGGTGTTTTATCTATGGCTAATGCAGGACCTGGTACAAATGGTTCTCAATTTTTTATTACACACGTTCCAACGAATTGGTTAGACGGAAAGCATACTGTTTTTGGTCATGTAATTGAAGGACAAGAGGTTGTTGATGCTGTTGAAGGTGACGATGCTTTGGAAACTATTGAAATCATTAGAGTAGGTGAAGAAGCTCAAAAATGGAATGCAGTGGAAGGATTCAGAACATTTGAAGGTTCTAGAGTGAAAAGAATTGCGGAACAAAAAAAAATGGCAGAGGAAGCTTTGGAAAAATTAGCCGCTGGTTTTCAAAAGACTGAAAGTGGTTTACGTTACCAAATTATTCAAAAAGGAACAGGTAAACAAGCAGAAAAAGGTAAAAAAGTATCTGTTCACTACCAAGGTGCTTTAGAAAACGGACAAGTTTTTGATTCATCTTATAAAAGAAAACAACCTATTGAATTTCAATTAGGAGTTGGACAAGTGATTGAAGGATGGGACGAAGGTATTGCTTTATTAAAAGTGGGAGATAAAGCTCGTTTTGTGATTCCTTCTTATTTAGGATACGGTTCTAGAGGTGCTGGAGGAGTAATTCCACCAGATGCAACTTTAGTGTTTGACGTTGAATTAATGGATGTAAAATAAAATACCAAAATAAATAATAGAAATCCTGAAGCATTGTTTCAGGATTTTTTTTGTCCATTCAATTATCAAAAAAATAATTATTTTTTTTACAATAAAATCAATAAATTTGATATTTAATAGTTGAAAATCAATTTACAGCCATGAAAAAAATCGGTCTCTTTTTATTTTTACTTTCGTTTTTATCTAGTTGTAAAATAACAAATATTTCTAAAGAAGAAATTAAAAATACTCAAACATCCGTTTATAGGCCAACAAGAGAAGCGTATCCAGGTTTTGTTTGGGAAAAAGTTTCGGGGGCAGGTATTGAGTTTTGGGCTCAAAGAAGTAAAGAATTTAGTGTAGGAATTAGCGAAACATTGCCAGGTGCTTTTGTGGAAAAACAAGTTGACGGAAGTCCTGTCGCTTTAGGTCTGGTTATTCAAGTTTTTCATTTAAAAAATCAAAAAATTGAAGACGTTTTTGAAGTGCTTCAAGATGATGAAAATTGGAATCAAACGGATGCCTGTGTTTTTCATAAGATTGATTGTAAGCGAAAAGGGGTAACTCGTTATGAATTGAGACCTTCGGGAGAATCTCTTAAAGCATATCAAAAGCAAGCTGAAGAAGGACCAGTTACAAATACATGTGTTATTTGGGGTTCTGGTAATAGCGGAATTAGGTATTTTGAAATTCACGATACCAACAAAAATAAAGCTATTTTTATTGAGGTAGGACAAGAAGCTCCTTTATTTGATGAAGAAAGTATAGTTGTAAAATAAATTTGAAAAGTTAAGATATGAAATTTAAAATTTTAATGTTTATCCTAGCGATAGCAACGGTATCATGCAGTAGTGATGATTCTAATGATGAGCCTATTACTAAAGCAAATATTACAGGTTCTGTTAATTTGTATGACGAAGGAACTACTGTTTTAGACGATTCAAATATGTTGGTAAAAGTGGTTGGAACAAATCCATTAATAACTGCATTAACAAATAGTAACGGACAATTTGTATTAGAAGACGTGCCATTTGGAACCTATACGATAGAATATGAAAAAGCTCAATATGGCGTTTTTAAAAAGTTTAATTTTAATCACCAAGGGAATGCAAATGTAATTACTGAAATTCCCTCATTAGGTAAGACATCTTCTACTCAAGTAACAGACTTACAGGTTAATGTTGCTAATGGTCAGGCAGTTATTTCTATTACAACTAGTCCAGCAGGAAATAATTCTAACAGAAGATATTTTAGATATTTTTTATCTACTAGTTCTACTGTTAGTAATACAAATTTTATGTATTATTCTCCTGTATTTGTTTCGCAAATCAATCCCTATCAATCAACAATAACTCAAAGTAATTTAATTAATGCCGGATTTACATCGGGTCAAACGGTTTATGTAAAAGCGTATGGAGATTCCTATTGGAGTAATGAATATTTTGATGTTAGTTTAAATAAAAAAGTATTTCCAAATCTAAATACGGTTTCTGCAAATGCAGTTTCCTTTGTTGTGCCATAAAATTAAAAGTTATAAGTCTAGTAAATTACCATAAAAATTAACTTTAATATCAAATTAACAATTTATGAAAATTAAATTATCAGCAATCGTTTTTGTTTTTGCCTTATTTTACGCTTGTTCGCCAAAAGTAAGTCAGCCAGAAGCTCCAAAAACAATCGAAGCTACATTAAGTCCTGAATTAGCTCAAGGTAAAGTGTTATACGAAAACAACTGTGCTAAATGCCATGATTTATTCAATCCAAAAAGTTTTTCAGCAGAACAATGGATACCAATTATGCTAAATATGCAGAAAAAAGCTAAAATTTCAGATGAAGAAAGAGAAATGATTTATGCTTATCTTATAAAATAAAAAAAGTATCCGTCAATAGGCGGATATTTTTTTTGGTATTGTTTTTGTATTTTTACGACCAATTCAAGTCTATGAAAACCAAATTATCTTTTTTCTTTTTACTATTCTCTTTGTTCTCCTTTGGGCAAGTGCCGCATTGTGGGTTTGATTTTACTTCCTATTTAGTAGTAAAAACCCATGAAGAAGGAAAATCAGAGAATATTCCCGATTTAAAAATAACGTTGGTCAATGAAAAAGGGGAAGAAATCATCAACGAGAACAACAAATACAGTTGGAAATACGGCAATCAATCTCTAGTTTTTACGAGAAATAACTTAATTAGCAAACCAAACGAAGCTGAGAAATGGTTTTTTCCGTATGCTGGTGATACTTATTTACTCTCGGTAACCAATACGTTTCCAGCAGATCAATTCTTTATCAAAATTCAGGATACAAAAGGCAAGTTTAAAGAGCAATTGGTGCAATTACAAGCTTTTAATATGTATATTTTGTGTTCTAGTGAAAACGAACGCCAAGCCAGAAGTTTCGGACCTAGAAGCAATAATCCGATTGAAGTGATTTTGGAAAGAAAATAAAGTGGTCAGTGGTCAGTTTTTAGTATTCAGTAATTAAATCAACTGACCACTAAAAACTGACCAATGAATACTTTTCTACTTCCACTTAATATTACACCCAATACTCGGTTTTTGCTCAGGATTTATAGTTCTATTGGTAACCACACCATCAATGGCACTTCGCAAATCAGAACCACTTAATGGAATACCATTTGCGGGTCGGCTATCGTCTAATTGTCCTCGGTAAACTAGCTTATTTTGATTGTCGAAAAGATAAAAATCTGGAGTACATGCCGCATCGTAGGCTTTGGCTACTTCTTGTGTTTCGTCAAATAAGTAAGGAAATTCAAATCCGTTTTCAAAGGCAAATTCGGTCATTAATTCGGATGCATCTTGCGGATATTTCACTACATCGTTACTAGAAATCGCTACAAAACCAATTCCCTGCACACGATAATCGTTCACCACCTTTAGTACTTCTTCCATCACATGATGCACAAACGGACAATGATTGCAAATGAATAGAACAACCGTTCCTTTTTCGCCTTTGCAATCATCAAAAGTTTTAAAATCGGTAGCATTGGTGTCTTTCAAATTGAAATCAGGAGCAATGGTGTCTAATGGTAACATGTTAGAAGGAGTTTGAGCCATTTTGAAATTAGAATTTAGAATTTTGAATATGCTTAATTGTTTTTTGGAAC
>JBIKZB010000211.1:0-3790 GCA_044354955.1 Flavobacterium sp.
ATTTTCTTCTGTAATTTTCTTGCTTCTTCTTCGTCGTATTGCTCTTGTGCTCTTTCTACTAAGGAAACAACGTCTCCCATTCCCAAGATTCTATCCGCCATACGATTTGGATAGAACACATCAATAGCTTCCATTTTTTCACCTGTACCGATGAATTTAATAGGTTTATTTACTACCGATTTAATTGAAATCGCAGCTCCACCTCTTGTATCACCATCTAACTTCGTTAAGATAACTCCGTCAAAATTTAATCTATCGTTAAAAGCTTTTGCTGTATTTACGGCATCCTGACCTGTCATAGCATCCACGACAAATAAAGTTTCGTGTGGTTCAATGGCTTTGTGAACGTTTGCAATTTCGTTCATCATTTCCTCATCAACTGCTAAACGACCCGCGGTATCGACAATTACAACATTGAAACCATTTGCTTTAGCATGTTTGATAGCGTTTTGAGCAATTTCAACAGGATTTTTATTTTCTGGTTCTGAATAAACTTCAACACCAATTTGCCCACCTACTACATGCAACTGATTAATTGCCGCAGGACGATAGATATCACAAGCTACCAATAAAGGTTTTTTGTTCTTTTTAGTTTTTAAAAAGTTAGCTAATTTTCCAGAAAAAGTAGTTTTACCAGAACCTTGCAAACCCGACATTAAAATTACTGTAGGGTTTCCTGATAAATTAATTCCAGCAGCATCACCACCCATTAATTCGGTCAATTCATCTTTAACGATTTTCACCATTAACTGACCTGGCTGTAACGTAGTTAATACGTTTTCACCAACTGCTTTTTCTTTTACTCTTGTAGTAAAATCTTTAGCAATTTTAAAGTTAACGTCTGCATCTAATAATGCTCTACGTACTTCTTTTAAAGTATCGGCAACATTTACATCGGTAATTTTACCATGACCTTTTAACAGATGTAGGGCTTTATCTAACTTATCGCTTAAATTATCAAACATAATGGATGTGATTTTAATAAGTTGCAAAGATAGTATAATCCTAAAAAGTTTCAAAGAGTAAAAAGGGGATAATAAAATATATAAATCTGTTTTTATTATTATTTCTAAAAATTAGAGGAAAAATTTCCTGAAAACAAACTTTAGTAGTTTGTAAATTAATATTTTAATAACAACTTGTTAATTTTTATTCTTTCTAGTTTAAATATTTTTGAATAAAAATATGAATTTCATAAGTGAATTAAATAATGTAAGAAGAAAATTAACCAAAACATCTACTAAGTTATTACTAAAAAAATACCCTTTAAAAAAAGTTAATAACAACTTAGCTATTAAAAAAGTTTTGGTAAATAGACCTAATCATAGATTAGGAAATCAGTTATTAATAACACCATTAATTCAAGAAATAGAAAACCAATTTCCAGGAGTTGAAATCTATTTATTTACAAAGGGAAAGCTTTCTAAAGTAATTTTTAAGCAATATAATTCCACGGTAAAATTTTATATTTTACCTAAAAATCACTTTTATAAACCAATTAAATACTTAAGTATTTGGTTTAAAATTATTTTTTCTCGATTTGATTTATGCATTAACTGTGAAACAAAATCATCTTCAGGTCGAATTTCTACAATGCTTCCAATTAGTAAATATAAAATTAATCATGAATTTAATTATAATTTGTGGGATTTTGACAAAGAAAACGTTCAGCATATTGCTAAAAAAACGATCATTGATTTTAGGATTTACTTTAACTTACCACTAAATAAAAGTATTCCAAAATTAAATTTAAAATTAACTTCAAACGAAATTGATAAAGGAAAAGTAATTTTAGAAACTGCTAAACAAAACAGCTCATTGAAAACCATTTGTATTTATACAAATGCCACAAAAAACAAGTGTTTTAATGAAACGTGGTGGCAATGTTTTATAGCAGAAATTGAGCTTCAAAAAATAGAATTTGAAATTATTGAATTATTACCCATTGAATACCTTTCAAAGGTGGGATTTAAATACCCAACTATTTATAGTACAGATATTAGAGAGATGGCTAGTGTTATAGAAAATGTTGATTATTTCATAACCGGAGATTGTGGGGTTATGCACTTAGCAAGCGCTACAAATACAAAAACTATAGGGTTGTTTAAATTTGATAATATTACCAAATATCAACCCTATGGTAATTCTAATTGCGCTATTCAAACCAATAACTTAAGCCCTCAAGAGGTTAGTTTTGAAGTTTTAAAAAGAATTAATTAAGTTATAAAAGTCGCAAAGTAGTAATTTTATAACAAAAAAAATCAGAATATTTTGCACAATTAGCTACTAATTAATTTTTCAGCATTATAATTTTCAAAGTAATTAGTTACACATGTAACAAATAAAAAAATCATTAGTCTAATAGTTAAAAAATCAACTTAAATTTTCAGTCTTATGATTTTAACTACAACAAATTCTATTGATGGTTTTAGCATTGCAGAATACAGAGGCATTGTCTCTGGAACAGCAGTAAATATGCAAAAAATGAAAATGACTTTCAACATGCAAAAATATTACGCAGGAATAAGCGAAAGTGTTTCTGAAATCAAAGACCAAGCTTTTGAACAACTAAAATCAAATGCAGAAAAATTAAATGCCAATGCAGTTTTGGGGATTAATGTGGATATTGAATTGACAACCAGTAATTATGTCATAGTAACTATAACAGGGACAGCTGTTAGTATTATTAAAAGATAGTTAAGCTATTATTATAAAAAAAACCAGCTTTTGTAGCTGGTTTTTTAGTATTTATTATAAACTAATTCTTTTCAAAAGTTAAATAATCAGTTCCACCATTACCTCCACTAATATCAATTAATTGAATTTTAGTAGCGGTATAACTAACAATTTCCCAATCATCTGTCAAATCATCAGTGAATGAATTGGGAGCTGGTGCTACAAAAGCGATATTAAAATCTAAATCATTATCTGGATTGTCATCATTGGAATTACTTGTAGTAACTGACCAAGTTCCACTATAGTTTGTTGAATTAGCAGCAGTTAAAACCCCGTTTGAATTGAAAGTGAAAATATAATTTGAATAATTATTTGTTTCATTAACCCCATTATCATCATATAATGTAATTCTCCAAGTGCCAGAAGTTACCGTGTTAATAACAGGTGTTGGATTAGCTGTTGAATTTGAATTATCATCATTGGAACACATTGAAGCTACATTTAAAACAAACAACAATAATAAAATTGAGAATAATTTAAACTTTTTCATAATTTATTTTTTTATTTTAAAAGCTAAATTATAAAAATTATTTAACTCTAGTCTTGTATTTTGAATACTTTTCTCAAAATATCTTCCATCAAACACCATTTGGTAATAGAAGATTGTAATAAATTAGCTCCTACAAAAATGGTAAACCAGTACCAATTTTCATTTACATACATTCCTAACAGGACACTTAAAATGATAAAGGTTCCTGCTATTGCTCTTATTAATCTGTTTATCATAATCTTTAATTTTTTAATTATATTGTTCTACTGAAAAAACAGCTAAATGAACTTTTGACATTGTTTTTTCCCTTTTATTGAATTGATTAACTTCTTCAAACAATCTCTCTAAATTTTGCTGTAAAAGGAAAGCATAAAAAACTACTGAATCTGTTTCATTCATTTCTGTTCCAAACCAATTGGATTCTACATTTTCTTCCGAAGCATCTCTAAAACCTTTGACATCTCTGTACGAATACGATTTAACTTTTGCTTCTTTTAGCATCTTTTTGACATCTTGTTCAAATTCTGCTATCGCTGTGATTAATACTAATTTCATAAATTTCTT
>JBIKZB010000212.1:0-3780 GCA_044354955.1 Flavobacterium sp.
CTATTCCAATTACCGCTAATCCAACTAAAAGAATTTTGTAGTTTACTTTATCAAAAAGAAATTCGGGTTTGTTGTTATTTTCCATACTATAAGTTTTTAAATCATTGTAAAATTACTATTGAACACTGATTACTAATAAAGATCGTCTGTTTTTAAATTTAAGAAGCGTTGTGTTGCAAAAAAAGTACTAATCGATGTGATGATAATTCCAATGACTAAAACACCAAAAATTACAATTCCTATAGAAACATAATCTTTTGCTATTCCTAAACTTGGAAATAATCCATCCACATAAACTACTAAAAATAGTAATCCTATGATGGCCAAACCAGAACCTATTAATCCTAATTTGATACTTCTCCAAATGAATGGTTTTCTAATAAACGATTTTGTAGCTCCTACCATTTGCATCGTTTTAATCGTGAAACGATGAGAATATACAGAAAGCCTTAATGAACTATTAATTAGCAGCATTGCAACAATGGTTAGAATAGAACTAATTATTAAAATCCAAAAGCTTATATTAGAAACATTATTATTAACCATGTCTACTAATTCTTTGTCATAAATAATTTCGGTAACCATTTCGTTTTTACGAATGTTGCGCTCAATTCTTTGGATGCTATCTGCAATTACATAATCTCCTTTTAAGTGAATATCAAATGAATTTTGCAACGGATTAAATCCTAAGAATTCCATAAAATCTTTCCCAACAATATCTACATTATTTTTTGCTGCACTGTCTTTGTGAACAAAAGCGAAGTCTTTAATATACTTTGCATTTTTTAATTCGGTATCAAAATTACTAATGACAGAATCACTAGCATCATTATTGAAGAAAACGGTCATTGGAATGTTTTCTTTAAAATCATTCGTTATCTTTTTAGAATTAATTACAAAAAGGCCTAAAGCTCCTAAAAGAAATAATACTAAAAAGATACTTAAAACTACCGAAAAGTAAGACGAGATTAAACGTCGCTTGTTGTAATTTTCAAAAGATGATGCCATAAAAATGTATTTAAGCCGTAAAAATAGTAAAGAAATTTTGTTTACATAGAATATAACAACAAAGTTTTAACTTTAGTTTTTATAATCTGTATTTTTGCTTCCTAATTTTTGCTGTATGACATTCAAATTTAAATTGTTTTTGGTTGTTTTTTGTATAAATGTTTTTTCAATTTTGGCACAAGAAATTGCTATTCCATATCGCGATGGAAATTTGTGGGGAATTTGTAATGAAACCGGAACAATACTTATTGAACCTAAGTTTGATAAATTAGAATTTGACGGAAGCAGTATTTATGATAAGCACGATTTGCTTATCTCGTATAAAAATGGCTTAAAAGGATTGCTCGTAAATGGAAAAGAAATTTTAGCACCAAACTATAATTTTGTTTATGCTTCAGATGGTTATATTACCACATCAAGCAACGAAAATGGCAACACAGATGATGTAATTTCATTTAACGGAGTTTCAATTTTTAAAAAACCAATTGCGTACATTATTTCTTCGGGAAGTATTGTAGGTAATTGCAATTTGTATCATGTAATGCATCACGATTTGTCTGAAAGTTTACTTGTTTTTGATAATAAATCGAAAAAAATGATTCAAAACTTGTATGAAAATTATTATAGTATTTCTAAAAATGGAAGACAAACCTATCCAGAAAACTATACTTTTATGTTGAAAAAAGCTAAAAACGATGATTTATCTTCTGAAACTTGGGATTTTTCAAAATTTCCGTTTAAGAAAACTACTTATAAAAATTCGGTCGATGATGAAAAATACTATGTAGAACAATTTGTTAGAAAAGCCAAGAAAAACAGGAGCGAAAATTACAGTGATGGTTCGGGGAATTCATACGGAACAGGAATAGGATATTCTTCGGGTTCGGAAGAAGTGGTTGAAGAAATAGGAATTAGAGAAGGGAGTTATGACGATGTTGCAATTTCGGAACCTAATAATAGTAATTCTGAAAGAATAAAAGCAAAAATAATTTCTTACAATTATACGATCAAAAAGGACAAGATTGTACTTCAAAAAACTATTAACAATGTAAATGAGAAACCCGTTGTAGAAGAAATTCAGACCAATTTTAATCCGAAAACGAGTCAATTAAAATCATATTATCATTCTAAAAAAGAAGACGAAACAATTATAAATTTTAGCAATTATTTGATTTATAAAAACAAAAATAAATCTGCTATAATTTTTCCTGAAAGTGCTCAAAATGTAATTTATTTTGACTCGATTACACCAATAATTAGAGAAATTCAAGATTCATCGTTTAAAAACAAAGAAATTATTTTTGTTGTAGGAAATAAAAACAAAAATGGCATTCTTAAATTCGGATTATATTCTAATGTTAGAAATCTTGTTTCAAAGGTTATTTACGACGAAATTAAACAAACTGTTTTGCCAAGTTATAATCAAATTTCTATTTTTCAAACAAAAATAAACAACAAATTTGGCTTCATTCAAGCCGATGGAAAAACCATTGTAATGCCTAAATATGATGAACTAAAAGAACTAAACAGCACCAAATACAACTACGAAAAAATGATTCAAACCAAAGTTGAAAATCAATATGGTTTGCTGTTTTCAAACAACAATTCGATTATTTTTATTGAAGCTTTTTCGCCCTATCAAATTCAAGATGTTATAAAAAGTTATCCCGAACAAAGTAGTCAAATTTTACCAGAGCAAAAAGTTATGGCAAAGCGAATTGCATTACTTAAACTCAAAGATAACGCAGGAAAATTCGTGGGTTATGCTGCAACAAATGGGCAATTATTTTTTAAAAACTAAAACATGAAAAGCATATTTATACTTTTATTTTCACTTTTTTTTGGTGTAGTTTTTGGGCAAGAATACAGTTATGAATATAGTTCAAATTACAAAATAGAATTGCCCAATTTTAAAGATTTTGATCGTTTTTATCAAATGGAATATGAGATGGAATCCGATTTTTTGCCTCCTTCTTTGGCAGAACTTCAAAAAAAGAAATCCGAAAATCCGCATGAAGAAATCGAATATACAATTTCAAAAAATGCCACAGAAACCGTTGCAACATTAAAATTATTCGGTTATAATTATGCAACAGCTAACTACAAAAACGGATTTTTAGAAGGCGAAAAAATCATCTATCACGGTAATCAAAACGTTTTTAGAGTTGCAAATTATAACAAAGGAAAATTAAACGGAATTACAAAATATTACAGTCAAGATGGCGAGTTAATTTTAGAAACAAATTATTTAAACGGAAGTAAACACGGCAAAAGAAAATATTACATAAAAAGAGGTTCAGAAGTTGTGGTTGAGGGCAATTATAACAACGGAAACATAGTTGGAGATATAAAAATTTCAAACAATTATGGTTCCGTGATCATCGTTCCAAACGATATGAAAAAAGGAATTGTAAAACAGTATTTGAGCGAGAAATTAATTGCAGAATATTCTATTATTACTCCAAAAATTATTCATGGCGAAGCTAAAATGTATCATGTTTCGACTGGAAAAATTGCTTCAATAACACCATATGTTTTTGGGAAAATTCATGGCGAAGTCGCTTATTATGACCAAAACGGAGAATTATTATCCAAATTACCATACAAAAACAATAAAAAATTTGGAACACACAAAATTTATTCGCAAGATAAAATTTTAACAGAAGAAATTCATTTTGATGATTATGGCTTAAAAACAGGAAAATGGATAAAGTACAATCAAAAAGGTACAATAGAAAATGAAAAATACTACTTAAACGACGAACTTAATGG
>JBIKZB010000213.1:0-3779 GCA_044354955.1 Flavobacterium sp.
TTCCAGCGACGTAAATTCTGGGTACTGGAATCCGGCTGGTTTATTAAAACTAGAAGACAAACAGTTTTCATTAATGCACGCTAGCTATTTTGCAAATATTGCACAATATGATTATGCCGGTTTTGCGATGTCAATCGATGATCAAAGTGCTGTAGGAATATCGGTTATACGTTTTGGCGTAGATGACATATTAAACACGACCCAATTAATTGATAGCGAAGGAAACATTGATTATAATAGAATTTCACTTTTTTCTACCGCAGATTATGCTTTTACCGCCTCGTATGCTAGAAGTTTACCCATTGAAGGATTAAATTATGGTGTCAATGCAAAAGTAATTCGCAGGGTAATTGGAGATTTTGCCAACTCATGGGGATTTGGACTAGACCTAGGTATTCAATACATTAGCGAGGACGAAGATTGGAAATTTGGTTTAATGCTTCGCGACATAACTACTACTTACAACACCTGGACAATAGACGAAGAAAAGTTTCAAGAAATTGCCGATGCTATTCCGGGCGAAAATCAGGAATTGCCCGAAACCAGTGAAATTACGCTTCCAAAAGCGCAATTAGGAATGTCAAAAAAATGGATAGTTCGTTACGATTACAGTATTTTAGCGGCGACCAATTTAAACATGCAATTTGCTAAAACTAATGATATTATTTCAACAAATACCGTAAGTATTGATCCTGCAATTGGATTGGAATTTGGCTATATTAATTTGGTTTATTTAAGAGCCGGCGTTGGTAATTTTCAACAAATCACACAAATAGACGATTCTAAAAAACTTAGTTTTCAACCAAATATTGGGATAGGATTTAAATACAAAGGTATTCAAGTAGATTATGCATTAACAGATCTAGGCGATCAAAGTGCCGCATTATACTCCAATATATTTTCATTAAAAGTAGATTGGGAATTGTTTAGATAATTTTAGAAGCAAGAGAAAAGAAACAAGAAGAAAGACTTTATAAAATGATAAAAAAAATACTTTTCGCTTTACTTATTTTAATTTCTTTTAATGGGTTTTCCCAAAATATTTCGCTCTCAAACCAAGCAAAAGTTAGCATTTTAACTTGTGGTTTAGGGCCAGAATCCTATGCGATGTATGGACATACTGGCATTCGCATTCAAGACAGTTTAAACAATCTTGATGTGATTTATAATTATGGTGCTTTTGATTTTAGTACGCCCAACTTTATAGGCCGATTCATTAAAGGGGATTTGCAATATTTTGTTACTAATGGAAGTTTTATTGACTTTTATTACAATTATCAAGTGGAAAATCGTGAAATAATTGAGCAAGAATTACAGCTAAATCCAAATCAAATAAATAGACTATTTCAACAATTAAATCATTCAGTTTATAGTGATGAACGCTTTTATACCTACAAATTCATTGACAGAAATTGTACAACAATGGTTGTGGATAAAATCAATACTATTTTAGGAAAAGAATACATCAAATCAAACACATCAAATCAATCTTACCGAGAAATTTTATATCCATACATGACTAATTTTTATATGAAATTAGGCATTCAATTGATATTTGGAACCAAAGTTGACAAACCTGGAACGCGCCTATTCTTACCCTATGAATTCAAAGAAGCTATTTCAACAACAAAAGTAAATGGAAATAAAATTGAAAAGAGTGGCGCTAAAATCCTTCAAGTAACCCAACCTGAAACTCATTTTAATTGGTTCAACTCTATTTATTCATTAATTACAGTGCTTTTATTTTTAGTGCTTTTGAATAAAAAATGGATAAAAATGAGCTATTTTATCTTTGCTGGATTATTGGGTCTTTTCTTCTCTTTAGTGGGATTGTATTCATTACACGAAGAAATCTTATGGAATTACAACATCTTATTATTCAATCCGATGTTACTGATTTTTACATGGTATTACAAAAAAGGAAATCGAGATAAAACAATACTTTTTGGAAAAATCATACTAGCAATGTTACTTATCTATTTAGCTTATATGACTACTAAAATCCATTTGGAAATTGTTTGGCCTTTCGTTGCTTTACATTTTTACTGGATTGGGAAAATGGTTTTGAAGAGTAAGAAATCTAAGTTATAAGAAAATTACACGAAAATAAAACAGATTTGCTATTGCAAACACTCATGCTTATACGTTTTAGAACTTAATTCTTTAATCTGTACACATCCTGTAACTGATAACAACTAATAACTGAATACTAATTATTGTCCTCTAAAAAATAAAATGGTACTTACTGTTTTTATAACAATATTAATATCTAAAAATAGACTCCTGTGTTTAATGTAATACAAATCATATTGCAACTTCATTAAACTATCCTCAAGACTAGCTCCGTAAGAATAATTCACTTGTGCCCAACCTGTAAGACCTGGCTTAATCACATGTCGAGATTGATATAAAGGAATAGTAGCCGAAATTTCATCTACAAATACTTGTCTCTCTGGTCGAGGTCCAATTATCGCCATATCACCTTTTAAAACATTAATAAATTGAGGTAATTCATCAAATCTAGTTTTACGAAGAAATTTACCAAAAGAAGTAATTCTCACATCATTAACAGTTGCAAAAACAGCACCATTTTGCTCGGCATTAGGAACCATAGTTCTCATTTTATAAATGATAAAAGGAACCCCATTTTTTCCAATTCTTTCTTGCGTATAAAAAAAACTTCCTTTATTAAAGAACAAATTTACGAGCCATAAAACAGGAGAAACTAGAAAGAAAAAAAACAAACCAACTAAAGATAAAGCAATATCAAAAATTCGATTAAAATACACATACAACTTATTTTGATTGCTTCTACTAAAGGGGAAAAATTTATATAATTCTTTATCATCAAAATGAATAGGCAATCGATATGTACTGCTTTCATATACTTGATTATATTTTCTAATAACAATTCCTTTTTCAAGCAAACTCAATAATTTATTATATAGATCAATAGATGTTAATTTGTTTTTTGAACTAATAACAACAATTTCTGATACGTAATTTTTATAAACAAATTCATCCAAATCTTCATCTAAAACCCTTTTTACATGTGCATCAACTGAAGATTCCCCTACAGCTAAATAACCAACAACATTATAGTGTGGGTTAAACTTCGAAAGTTCAGCAACCAAAACATCTATATCTTTGCTATTTCCTACAAAAAGGACTTTTTTCATGAAGCGATTAGACGCCAAGAAAACAATATAAATATATCGCCAAAGTGATAATGAAAATAAAATAGAAAAGAAAAACAAAAGAATTTGCAAACGATTTGACGGTAATACAGGCGTATAAAAAGGCGTTAACAAATAAAACAAAACCGTGACTGATGATGTTAAAATAATACTTTTTGAAATTTGAAAACGATTACTAGCAGTTTGCAAGTTGTACATTTCAAAAATAGTTCCAAAAAAAAGCAAATAGATTGCTAAAACAATTGTCCAATAAAAATTAGATTGAGAAACTCTAAAATAATCAAATTGAAAATAATGACCTATTAATACCAAAATAAATATGGTAAAGAATAAGTCTATAAAACGCAACAATATTTTGCGTTCAGAAATTTCAAAATGTATTTTTTGTGATGCACTCATTTTACCTAAATGTTGTGCAAAGTAACAAATTTAAAATAGATTAGAAAATATAGATTTGATTTTTGTTAATTAAGCAAAAATTATTAACTAAATTCAATTTTTAAAAACTTATTTTCTTGTTTTACAATTAATTACAAAATATAATTCAATTAAACACTTTAAAACACAATTTATTTCAATAAA
>JBIKZB010000216.1:0-3757 GCA_044354955.1 Flavobacterium sp.
TTTATTTTTTTCATGAAATTTTACCACTTTAATGGGCACTTCTTTGTTGTCGTAGGAAGCGGTAATTTTAGTGTTTTTAAAATCCCCTTCGTAGCCTAAGAAAAGTTTATTGTTGCTTTCTTGTGTCGGTTTTTCAGCTTTAAATTTTTTCTTTTCTTTGAACAATTCTAATTCAAACATATCTGAGGTAGGAATTGTAACAGCATAATCCAAAAATCCTATTTTATCAACTGTAGGATTATAAATATTATTACTAGATACGTCTTTCATTGCAACAATTTTGTAACTCCCTTCTTTAAGGTTTTCTAAAGAAAACACCTTTAAACTATCTAAGGTGTTAGTAACGTACAGTGGAGTTTCTTTATATACGGTAGAATCACTAAAGGTTTTGGCGTCATACAGCATGATTGAAACAAAATTATCTGGCTTCTCTTCAAATGCATCCTTAACTTTTCCTACAACAGTTAATGAGTCTACATAGCTTCCTGTAGAAAAAACGTATTTAAATTGAGAATATGGATTTCCTTCATTATTGTCGGTAATGCTTTGTCCAAAATTGAAACTATACGTTGTGTTTTCTTGTAAGGTATCAATAATTTTAATGGAAATAAATTTACTTGCACTACCTTGAGGAATAACTATAGGTTGTTTTTTCATGGGAGGTGAAATAATCAACTGTTTGTTAATGTTCTTAACCTTGATTAGTTCGTTAAAATTTATTTTTATTTCGTTTCCTTTAAAATTAGTAGAAAAATTTTCAGGCGCGCTGTTAATTATTTTTGGAGCAATTGTATCCTTATCGCCACCAGTTATTGTGCCTCGTTTGGCGCAATTTGTTAATAATAAAAGGCTCGCTAATAAAAAGGTTATGTTTTTTAACTTTGTCATCGTATCAAATAATGGAGTTACAAAATAACAACTATAATTAGTGTAAACATACAAATTTTAATAATTTTTATGATTGTGTATAAGCAATAGTAACGATACTAACTTTGCTGTTTGGAATTTTTAATAAGGCTTTTGCACAAGCTTCTAAAGTAGCGCCGGTTGTCATTACATCATCAACAAGTAAAAAATGTTTGTTGTGATCTGCATCGGTGTAAGTTACATCAAATAAAGCGTTTGAAACTTCTTTTCTGTTTTCCTTGTCTTTTTTGGTTTGTGTTTTTGAATAACGGTTTCTATATAATAAAGTAGTATTGAAAGGGATTTGTAATTCATTAGATAGTGCTTCACAAAAAGTGCTTACCTGATTGTATCCTCGTTCTTCCAATCTTCTTTTATGTAATGGAACCGGAATTATTTCTGAAAATGTTTTTATTTTTGCAATTGCTTCTATATCTTTAGCATACCATTTTCCAAATAAAGTACCAATTTCTTGATGATTTTTGTATTTTAAATTATGTATCAAGTTTTGAACAATTCCTTTGTGATGAAAATATAACATGGCAGCGCTAAACTCGATTGGAATTATGCCGTAAAATTTTTTTGTTGTATCATTGCTTTTTAATAAATGATGATTTGTATGGGGCAAGTTGTGGTTGCAGGCACTACAAATAGTTTGCTCATTACACAATAAAAGTGAATTACAGCCTAAGCAAAGTTTTGGGAACATTAAGTTTATCAGGTATTTTAGCATTTTATCGAATAATTATACTGAAATATTTTTTTTTAAATAAATTTATAAATATTTTTTAATAGAATGTCGTCAAGAGAAAATAAAATAACAAAAATTAGCATCATAATCTTGATGATGTTAGCTTTGTTTTTAAGTGTCAAGTACTACAAAGTATCTGATGATTTCGACAATTATATTGAAGTTTCGGAGTTAGAAAATAAAATTTTAGACAGTCAACTTACTGAAATTCTTCACAAATATGACTCAATCAGTGCAAAGAGTAAAATAGATAGTTTAAAATTTTATAATTTAATCAACTCAAATAAATCAAGAAGTTCAATATCAAATACTTCAAAATTTAATTCTATTGAAGATTCAATTGTGTCTTATGCCAAAAAGCAACAAGCAAATGTAGTGGTATTAAACAAAAAAAAACCCAATGCTGTTTATTTAAAATTGTTGCCAAAAACCGACAAACTTTCTGCTTTAAATATCAGTGCTAAAGGAGTTAAAATTTATTCTGATAATTACAGCTTAAAAGATTCTAAAATACAGCAATTAAGGGTGTGTTTTACTTTAGAGGAAAATCAATTGGTTAAATCAGGAGAAAAAACAATTTATGTTCAAATTGTGAACCCTAAAAATCAAATTATTTCAGTTGGAAATACATTTTTAGAATCTGATACAAACATTAAATTACAGTATAGTGCTTTTGTAAATGCAAATTATCAAAAATACGATACTGATGTTTGTACCTATGTTAATCTAGAACAAAAGAAAACCATAAAAGGTAAATATAAAATAAATATTTATCATGAATTTGTAAAAATAGGTACTACAGATTTTGAATATTAAATTTTCTTATTTTTATTCCCTAATTTCTTTTCTTTATTCCATTCCTATTTTTACTTTTGCAGTATGGCAAAACAAGACGATATATTTAAGAATGTAGTTTCGCATGCAAAAGAGTACGGATTTATTTTTCCGTCAAGCGAAATTTACGACGGACTTAGTGCAGTGTATGATTATGCACAAAATGGTGTAGAATTAAAAAAGAACATCCGCGAATATTGGTGGAAAGCAATGGTGCAAATGCACGAAAATATTGTAGGCTTAGACGCTGCAATTTTGATGCATCCAACCACATGGAAAGCTTCTGGTCACGTAGATGCTTTTAACGACCCATTAATTGACAATAAAGATTCTAAAAAAAGATACCGTGCCGATGTTTTAATTGAGGATTATGCCGAAAAATTAAATCAAAAAGCACAAAAAGAAATCGACAAAGCACGTGAGCGTTTTGGTGCTTCCTTTGATGAAGAGCAATACAAAACAACCAATCCACGTGTGATGGAATATTTGTCTAAAAAGAAGGAAATTCTGGAAAGAATGGCACGCTCTTTAGAGACAGAAAATCTTGCCGATGTAAAAGCTTTAATCGAAGAATTAGAAATTGCTTGTCCAGATAGTGGTTCAAAAAATTGGACCGATGTGAAGCAATTCAACTTAATGTTCGGAACAAAATTAGGAGCTTCTGCAGAAAGTGCAATGGACTTATACTTGCGTCCAGAAACGGCTCAAGGTATATTCGTAAATTTCTTAAACGTTCAAAAAACCGGTCGTATGAAGATTCCTTTCGGAATTGCTCAAACGGGTAAAGCATTTAGAAATGAGATTGTTGCAAGACAATTTATTTTCCGTATGCGCGAATTTGAACAAATGGAAATGCAGTTTTTCGTGAAACCAGGTGAAGAAATGAAATGGTACGAATACTGGAAAACCACTCGTTTAAATTGGCATTTATCGCTTGGTTTAGGAAAGGAAAATTATCGTTTCCACGACCATGAAAAACTAGCTCATTACGCTAATGCTGCAGCTGATATCGAATTCAATTTCCCATTTGGATTTAAAGAATTGGAAGGAATTCACTCGAGAACCGATTTCGATTTAAAAGCACACGAACAGTTTTCAGGTAAAAAATTACAATATTTTGATAACGACACCAATTCAAATTATACGCCTTATGTCGTAGAAACTTCAGTTGGTTTAGATAGAATGTTCTTAGCGGTTTTCTCTAAAGCGTTACAAGAAGAAACGTTAGAAGATGGTTCAACTAGAACCGTTTTACGTTTGCCTTCC
>JBIKZB010000215.1:0-3757 GCA_044354955.1 Flavobacterium sp.
TAGGAGGAAGAGTAAAAACGTTGCATCCAAAAATCTTCGGTGGTATTTTAAACCGTCAAGATCATGCAGGTGATGTGGAGCAAATGAAAGAATTCAATATTCCGCAAATTGATTTAGTAATTGTGGATTTGTATCCTTTTGAAAAAACGGTTGCTTCTGGTGCTGGAGAACAAGATATTATCGAGAAAATTGATATCGGTGGAATTTCGTTAATTAGAGCAGCTGCTAAAAATTTCAAAGACACGGTAATTGTTCCTTCTGTTGAACAATATGCGCCCTTTTTGAATTTCTACACGGAAAACAACGGAGCTACTACTTTAGAAAATAGAAAATTATTAGCTTCAAGAGCTTTTAATGTTTCTTCACATTATGATTCGGCTATTTTTAACTACTTCAATCAAGTTTTTGAAGAACCAGTTTTAAAAATCAGCGAGCAAAACGGAAACGTATTGCGTTATGGTGAAAATCCACATCAAAAAGGATTTTTCTATGGCGATTTCGATAAAATGTTTACCAAAGTTCACGGAAAAGAATTGTCGTACAACAATTTATTAGACGTTGATGCTGCCGTAAACTTAATGAACGAATTCAAAAATGACAATCCAACTTTTGCAATTTTAAAACACAATAACGCTTGTGGTTTAGCAACAAGAAATACGATGAAAGATGCGTATTTAGATGCTTTAGCAGGTGATCCAACTTCAGCTTTTGGCGGTGTTTTAATTGCGAATGGAAAAATTGATGTTACTACAGCAAATGAAATCAATCAATTGTTCTGCGAAGTGGTAATTGCTCCAGCGTATGACCAAGAGGCGATTGATATTTTAGAAGAAAAGAAAAACAGAATTATCTTAATCCAAAACGAAGTAGAATTACCACAAACAACGGTTCGTACTTGTTTAAACGGTGTTTTAGTTCAGGATAAAGACAATGTTACCGATTCAAAAGATCATTTAAAAACGGTTACATCGGCAGTTCCAACAGCAGAAGAAATTGAAGATTTATTATTTGCTTCGAAAATTTGTAAACACACAAAATCAAACACGATTGTATTTGCAAAAAACAAACAATTATGTGCTTCTGGAACAGGACAAACTTCAAGAGTAGATGCTTTACGCCATGCAATTGAAAAAGCAACTTCATTTGAATTTGATTTAACTGGAGCTGTGATGGCAAGTGATGCGTTTTTCCCTTTTCCAGACTGTGTAGAAATCGCGAACAAAGCAGGAATTACAGCGGTGATTCAGCCAGGAGGTTCTATAAAAGACGAATTAAGTATTACGTATTGTAACGCCAATAATATGGCGATGGTATTCACTGGAATTCGTCATTTTAAACACTAATATTTACTCAAATTAACATAATTCAAAAGCGTATTAAAATATTATTTTTTAATACGCTTTTATTTTGAATTATTCCAGATTATTTTTATAATTTTGCGAGTTGAATACTATCATTCATAAAACTCTAAATACTACTCAAACTTATGGGATTTTTTGATTTCATGACCGAGGACATCGCTATCGACCTTGGTACCGCAAACACCCTAATCATTCACAATGACAAAGTTGTGATTGATAGTCCATCTATTGTAGCCAGAGACCGAATTACAGGAAAAATTATTGCTGTAGGTAAGGAAGCTAACATGATGCAAGGTAAAACCCATGAAAACATTAAAACCATTCGTCCTTTAAAAGATGGAGTTATCGCTGACTTTGATGCTTCAGAGCAGATGATTAAAATGTTTATTAAAAGTATTCCGGCATTAAAGAAGAAATTATTTACGCCAGCACTTCGTATGGTGATTTGTATTCCTTCTGGAATTACCGAAGTGGAAATGCGTGCGGTAAAAGAATCCGCTGAGCGTGTAAACGGAAAAGAAGTATACTTAATTCATGAGCCTATGGCGGCTGCAATTGGTATCGGTTTAGATATCATGCAACCTAAAGGAAATATGATTGTAGATATAGGTGGCGGAACAACAGAAATTGCGGTTATTGCATTAGGTGGAATTGTTTGTGATAAATCGGTTAAAATTGCCGGAGACGTTTTCACAAACGATATTATTTATTACATGAGAACGCAACACAATTTATTTATTGGAGAAACTACGGCTGAAAAAGTAAAAATTCAAATTGGCGCAGCCATGGAAGATTTAGACAGCCCACCAGAAGACATGGCAGTTGACGGTAGAGACTTACTTACCGGAAAACCAAAACGTGTAGATGTATCGTACCGAGAAATTGCAAAAGCACTAGACAAATCGATTCAACGTATTGAAGATGCGGTTATGGAAACCTTATCACAAACACCACCCGAATTATCTGCCGACATTTATAACACCGGTATTTACTTAGCAGGTGGAGGTTCAATGCTAAGAGGATTAGACAAACGAATATCTATGAAAACAGATTTACCTGTTTACATCGCAGAAGACCCTTTAAGAGCCGTTGTAAGAGGAACGGGAATGACCTTAAAGAACATCAACAAATACAAAGGAATCCTGATTAAATAAAAAATAGCACATGCAGCAAATAATTAATTTTATCATAAAAAACAGCTATAGATTGCTGTTTTTGCTGCTTTTGGGCTTCTCATTTTCTTTGGTTATAAAGTCGCATTCCTACCACCGTAGTGAATATATTAATTCGGCTAACGCGGTAACGGGCGCCTATTACGAAAAGGTAAATGAAGTAAATGAGTATTTCAGTTTAAAACAGAAAAACAAAGACTTAGCTTCAGAGAACGCTTTGTTAAAAGAATTGCTTTTTAATAAAAAAGACACCATTTTAACAACAAAAACACTTTTTAGAAACGACCTTAATAATTATAATGTGGTGGTTTCTAAAGTTGTGAAAAACTCTTTTAACTCTCGTGAAAATTATATTACTATCAATACTGGAAAAAATGCGGGCATTGAAGTAGACATGGGTGTAGTAAACGACAAAGGAATTGTAGGATTAATTGAAAAAACATCTCCTGACTTTGCTACGATTCAAAGTGTTTTAAATACTAAATCAAAAATCAATGCTAAAATTAAAAATTCAAATCACTTTGGATCTTTAATTTGGGACGGACGCAATGTAGGTTTTGCGCAATTAATTGATGTACCAAGATTAGCTTCTCTAAAACACGGAGATTCAATTGTAACTGGTGGAAATTCTGATATTTTTCCTGAGAATATTCCTATTGGTAAAATTGATAAAATTTATATTGATAAAAAAACGAATTATTACACCATCAATATTCGTTTATTCAACGACATGACATCGCTTGGCTATGTATATGTGATTGAAAATAAGAGAAAAAAAGAAAAAAAACAATTAGAATTAGAAACCACAGCACCTAAAAAATAGTGAATAACAACATTTTAAATAGCATCCGATTTGTAGTTTTTTTACTGCTTCAGATTTTAATATTTAACAATATTAATCTGTTTGGGTATTTAAACCCTTATCCTTATGTGTTATTTATATTATTATTCCCTGTTAACAGTAACAAAAACGTTTTGTTATTAAGCAGTTTTTCCATGGGAATTCTTTTAGACATGTTTTGTAATTCGGGAGGTATTCACACCATGGCATCTTTAATTTTAGCCTACATAAGACCGTCGCTTTTTAAATTTGCATTTGGATTGAGTTACGAATATCAAACCGTGAAAATTGCTGATAAAATTTCACCTGAGCGAATTACTTTATTACTATTAGCTATTTTTATTCATCATTTTATTTTATTCTTTTTTGAATATTTCAGATTC
>JBIKZB010000020.1:0-12781 GCA_044354955.1 Flavobacterium sp.
AAAGTGGTCACTAAGCTTTATTTATAAAATTCCATTGATTACTCTTTGTACTCCGTTTTTTAATAATTTAACGTTAAAATTAATTAACAACCCTAGTTTGCAATCAGTCAATTTTAAATAGGTTAACAATTGTGCTAAATGAACTTCGTTTAATGCTTCAACTGCTTTGATTTCAATAATAAATTTATCTTCAATAATTATATCAATTCTGTAACCAACATCTAACTTAACTTCTTCATAAATTAGAGGTAAAGGTTTTTGTTTTTCAACTTTAAGATTCGATTTCTTTAACTCATAATACAAACATTCCTCATAAGCACTTTCAAGCAAGCCAGGTCCTAACGCTTTATGAACTCGTAAAGCACAATCAAATACTAATTTAGATATTTCTTGTTCAGTCATAATTTGTTTTTGTGTTCCTTGTGCCTTCTTGGTGCCCTTAGTGGTTAAATTTGTTTTTCAAGTTCGGTAATTATTTCGATAGCTCTGTCAAAATCGTTGTGCATTGCGGTGTCAGTTGCTGGTGCATATCTTGCGAATTCGCAATCGTTCATTAACTCCATAAACTGATTGACACTAGTTTCAGATGCGTTTTTATTTTGTAATATTTCAATAATATTTTCTTTACTCATTTCAACCGTTTCGATGTGTAATTTAGCTTTTAAGAAATTGTGTAACGCTTTTTCCATTGCCATATAAAACGGTACTTTGTCGCCCATTTGTTTTTTGGCTTCCGATAAGTATTTCTTCACTAATCGGTTATTATTTCTAACTCGATTACCCACAACATCGGCATCTTTTGCTTCTTTTTGTTTTCTAGCAATCATCACAATCGGAATCAAAAATAATGGTGCCAATAACAAACTATAAAATAATCCAGAACCCAAGAAATCTTCTCTAGATGCTGAAACAAATTCTGTTTTTAATTTATTATATTGAAATACTTCCTTTTTCTGAATGGCTTGCTTATTTGCATTTTCTTTGTTAGAAACTACTGTTCCGTCACCTTCTGCTACATCAATAGTAATTTCTTTTGATGTAATGGTTTTGTATGAATTACTTGCTAAATCATAGTACGAAAACTCAATAGGTTTAATTGTGTATTTTCCTTTGAACTGAGGAATAATCGTATATTTATCTGATACTTTTCCAACAATTCCTGTAACAGGCGTTTGCACATTTTCAATATGTACTGGATCGTACATTTCTAGCGCACTTGGCACAATTGGTTTTGGTAAGTTAAACAATTTTAAATTCCCTTTTCCCGAAACACTGACTTCTAAATCTAACGATTCTCCTGCTTTTAACGTGGTTTTTGATGGCACTACTTTGAAATCAAAATTTCCAACAGCTCCTGTAAAACTTGATGGTTTATTGTTTTCTGGCAAAGCTTTTACGTTAATTGTTTGAACACCTGTTGAAAGTGATTTTTGAATCAATCTCATTTCATATTCTCCAAACCAATCACGACGGCCTGTTGGTACTTCGGCATCTAATTCGATTTTGAAAGGTTCTATTTTTTTAGCACCCGCTTCTAAAGGATATAAAATCACTTTTCGAAGCACCACCATGCTATAATCTTTTCCGTTGAATTTTCCTCTTTCTGCACGAAGTTGTTTCATGTCAATATATTGACTCCAAAAATCTTCGTATTTAGGTGCTTTAAAATTTCTGAAATTTCCAACGGTTGATCTTGGCTCAAAATATAATTTGTATATTACAGTAACGGGTTGGTTGACATAAGGATTCTTTGTTGACATTTCAGCCACCAAATGAATTCCTTCCCCATAATTCATGTTATTAGGTTGTCCAGGATACGATGGTAATTCTATTGGATCGGTAATCGTAATTCTAATTGGCGCCGATTTATACGTAGTTTCATTAAATTGAATGGAAGCAGAACCTATAGTAAAAACACCTTTTTTTACTGGGGTTAAATAATAGATAACTTGCGTAGAAATTTCTCTTTTTTGGGTTACTTTTCCATTTACAATAGTTATAGAAGTTTGGTTCCCTTTATTAATAAAAGGGCCTTCTGTTTTAAAACCTGAAAATTTTGGTGGTTCAAAATTATCTCCCTCATTATTTATAGTGAAAACTAATTGAATTCGTTCATTTAAACCATAAGAACTCCTCTCTGTTTGCGCTTCAAATTTTACTTGAGCTGAAACAGTTGAAATAACTAAAAGTAAAACTAATTGTATGGCTTTAAAAAATTTCATTTTTATTTAACTTGTATTGTAAATTCTTTTGAATATAAGGCTTTTTTTTCATTTGTTATCTCGTTGTAAAAATAAAAACTTGCTGGATAAAAAGTGTATTTTCCGTCATAAACAGCTTTTAATTTATAAGTTCTGATAGCAACAGTTTTTATTTTTCCGTTTTCTAATGTTCTTTCGTTTTTTAAAGTGTTTGAAACCGTTTCAAATGCTTCATGGATATATAAATTGGGAATCACGTTGTCTTCAAGAAAACCATCGCCATAAAGTTGAACTACTACTTCAAAAATTTTCCCTTTTTTGTATTCTGACTTATCAGGGATAATAACGTCTAATTTATAGTCGCCAAACGATTTAATTTCATGAGGAAATTTATAGTTCGTTTGAAAATTTTTAACTTTAATTCGTTCAGAAACCACCGGCAAAATTGTATTTATAGATTTTTTTAATGTTTGGTTTTCTTGTGATGCTATAATCTCGTCGTAACTTACTTTTATTTTATTATGTATGTAAGTATGGTAATTTTCTTTAAATCGTAAAACATCATTTTTTATAATCTTGCAATTGTACTCTTTATTATTGAAATTTTCTTTAAAAACAGAATCATTTGTGCTTAAAGCATATAAATAAAACTCTCTCAAGTACTCTTTTTCAAAATCAAAATCAATTGAAGACGGTTGAATATTATTATCGTAATATAATTTATAATTTACCGAAATTTGTTGGTACTTGTAAGGTTCATAATTTGAAATTTCTGCAATAATAAAAATGTTGTTTTCTTTATTGAATGGATCATTTTCAACTGTATTACCTTTAACCAAAACAGTTAACGGATTTGTTTTATATTCTTCTCTTTCATATTCAAAAATAACGCTTTCAATATTTAAGACGCCTGTTTTTTTTGGTTTTAGTAGATATGTTCTTGTAATTTGTGCTTTTGAGACACCTCCTGTGATAGTTACATTATGATAGTTATTTGTTTGGTAAATTTCAAAATCTTTAAAAACAGGATTAATTAAATCAGCATTTCTATTATTAAATTCTATTGTAAATGTTAACACATCAAAAAAGCCTATAGTATCTTTTGAAATACTTGAAGAAACTATTAGATCGTCTTGAGAAAAACTCAATTGACCATTTAATGCAATTATTAAAAAAAATATTTTAACTATATTTTTCATGAATTACCAATCTTTTTCATTTGAAGCTGGACGTCCTTTTACTTTTTTTGCATTTACTTTGTCCTGCACTTTCTTTTCTGCATTATTTACGGCATCTAAGATATTATCGATTCGCTGTTTATCAGCACCACTTGGCTTTGGATTTTCTTTTTCATCTTCTTTTTTCTCACCATCCCCTTTGTTTTTGTCTTTATCACCTTCTTTATTAGGATCGTTTTTGTTTTCCTTATCGTTTTTGTTATTTTCTGGTTGTGGTTTTTTGTCTTGACCACCTTTTCCTTTATTATCTTTCTTGTCGTTTTTTGGTGGTGGATTCTCTTTTTTCTTCTTTTTAGCTAAAGCGTAATTATAGCGTGTTTCTTCATCAAACGGGTTATTTCGTAACGCATTTTTATACGCTTCAGCAGCCGCTTCATAATTTTTGTCCAACATAAAAGTATTTCCTAAATTATGATAAATTCGATGTTTTTCGACTTTGGTTTTTGCCGTTTCTAAAGCCTGAATATATTTTATTTGTGCTTCGCCATGTTGATTTTGTCTGTAAATACTATTGCCTAAATTATATCCTGCAACTGCTTTTTTGGGAGATTTTTTTGATTCGGTTACCCTATAATCTGCTTCTGCATTGGTATAACTTTTTTGAGCAAAAGATTGATTTCCATTGTACAGGTTTTTATCTTTCTCTTGACTAAAAAGCATGCCACTAAGCAATAAAACTAGTATATAAACTATCTTATTCATGTTTTTTCTCGTTAAATAAATTCAACTTTTGCACCCAATTTGTTTTTTTCTCCAACAGAAAAATATCTGCCAAAAGCAACAAGAATCCTAATCCTAGAAACCATTGATATTGTGATTCAAAATCGGCAATTTGTTGTGATTCGAATTCTGATTTTTCAATTTTATCTAATGATTTTTTCACTTCTTCTACCACTTCCTTTGTAGAAGCGCCTAAAAGAAATTTTGATTTAGTTTTATCAGCAATATTTTTTAAAACTTCTGGATATAATTTAGTTGTAACTATTTTTCCGTCTTGGTCTTTTTTATAAGATGTAATGTTTCCTTGATCGTTTTTTAGTGGAATTGGACCCCCATTTTCTGTACCCACACCAATCGTTAAAATACGAACGCCTTTTTCTCGAGCCATTTCAATTGCTTCCTCAGCTCCCTCGCCATGATCTTCTCCGTCAGAAACTAAAATAATTAGTTTGCTGGTGTCTTTGATGTCAAAATAATCTACTGAAAGTTTAATGGCATCATTAAAAGCCGTCCCTTGCGAAGAAACCATATTGGTATTCATGCTTTGCAGATACATTTTAGCAATACTATAATCGGTAGTCATAGGCAGAACAGGATAAGCACTTCCGGCATAACCTACAATTCCAACTCGATCATTTCCAAATTGATTGATGATTTGCGATACCAATTGTTTGGTTTTTTCTAAACGGTTTGGCGCCACGTCTTCGGCTAACATACTTTTTGAAATATCTATAGCAAAAACAACATCAATCCCTTGGCGTTTTACGGTTTCCATTTTGGTTCCCATTTTTGGGTTCACCAAAGCAATTATTACGCAAACAATAGCCAATAGCAGGAGTACTACTTTTAAAACAGGTTTAAAAGTTGATTTTTCAGGGCTTAATTTTTCAAACAATTCCAAATCGGCAAAAGCGGCTTGTCTTTTTCTTTTCCAAAACAAATTGAATAGAAAAAGTGCCACTACAATTGGAATGAGTGCTATTAAATAAAAATATATTGGGCTTTCTAATTCAAACATTTTTTCTCTTTCTAAACGATTCCTCTAAAAACTGAATTTCTCAACAACACTTCAATTCCTAATAAAACAAAAGCTATTAGTGCAAATGACTTATACTTTTCGTCGTAATTATAAAATTTCTTCTCGTCAATTTCTGTGGTTTCTAACTTATTAATTTCGTCGTAAATGGCTTGTAACTTCTGGTTTGATGTTGCTCTAAAGTATTTAGCATCCGTTGTTTTTGCAATTTCTTGCATTAATTTTTGGTCAATTTCTACAGGCATCATTCTAAAAACTAATTTTCCGTTAGCGTCTTTTGCTACTGGGAATAGTGCTTTTCCATTGGTTCCAATTCCAATGGTATATACTTTTATGCCATATTGTTTTGCTATTTCGGCTGCTGTCCTTGGATCGATAGTTCCAGAATTGTTTACACCATCAGTCAATAAAATAATGATTCTGCTTTTTGCTTTGCTATCTTTTATTCGATTAATTGCTGTGGCTAATCCAACACCTATTCCTGTTCCGTCTGCAATAATAGAATCGTCGTATTCAACTGTTTTTAACGATTGCAAAATAATTGCTTTATCAGAAGTTACTGGAGTTCTAGTGTAACTTTCTCCTGCATAAACAACTAAACCAATTCGGTCATTTACTCTATCTTGAATAAAGGTGGACGCAACTTTTTTTAGTGCTTCTAAACGGTTTGGTTTTAAATCGTTGGCCAACATACTACTCGAAACATCGATTGCCATTACAATATCAATTCCTTTAGTGGTTTTTGATTTTGAAGTGACATCCACACTTCTTGGTCGGGCTAAAGCAATAATAATTAAACATAATGCTAAAATTCGCAATACATGTAGAAACGGTTTTGCTTTGGCTAAAAAAGTACGGTTTTGCTTAAATGGTGTTACCGAACTCATTTTTAGTGTTGCCGAAAGCTGATTTCGTTTGTAAAACAACCAAGCAATTGCTATTGGTAAAACCAAAAATAGCCACAAAAATTCTGGATTTAAAAAAGTTACTTTTCCCATTATTTTTTCGCTTTTCTTAGTTCAATTGAATTCTGAATCTTCTCCATAATTTGTTTTGCGTGTTCATCTTCTTCCTTATATATTAAGAAAAATTCTTGAGCACCACCTGGCTGAGCAAAAACCAAAATTTCATAGTTCATTTTTTGGTCTTCTTTTGTAATCTCGTTAAAAGCAGTAAAGCTTCCGTATGATTTTTTACCTGAAAGACCTTTTACGTTTTCAAAATCAGCGGTTTTTACAATGATGTTTTTGGCACCAAAACGTTCCAATTCTTTCAAATCAGTTTCTAGTGCTACTTCTAAATCCAACTTGGTTGTGTCTTTAAAAGCGGTAGTTACCAAAATAATTGAAAAATCATCAATAATACTACCATACATAAATCTATTGGCCGATTTTACATTTTCAGGAAGGTTGTTTTGAATTTTTTCGTCGTTATTTCGTTTCAAAACCTTTGGTGTTTCAATCACAATTGCAGGTTCTCCGTATTCAGAATTAATCCATTCTTTTTCTAATAATTCTTCGGTTGTGTACCCAATGTGATGCTCTTTTAAATAATCTAAACCAAAAGTGTAAGCAAAAATTCCAACTGAAATTACAAATAAAACAACAGCAATTCCCACTGAGATAGCGGTTCGCATGAATTTTTGTTTCTTCAACTCTTTTCTTCTTACTTCTTCTGCAAAAAGGGCTTCGGCTTGTTCTTCACTTCTTGGTAATGCTTTGTCAACGATTAATAAAAATTTATCTATGATCGTTTTGTCTTTTTCTATTTCAAATTGCAGTGGTTTAGATTTGGCAAATTTTACTAAATCCGCATTTTCTAAAACCTGACGAAATTTGTCTAATTCTTCACGATTTACAAACATTTTCTTCTCAGAAATTGCCTTTTTCAATGCGCCCATCAACTCGCTCGATGTGCTTTCCATAGCTGGAATATTCACAGATTCTTCAATATATGTTCGAGCAATATCGGTCATTTCAGAATAATATTCCTTTACGTCGCCTTTTTGCACCAATTGCTTTTTATCTAAATTTTGAAGATAAGCAATTGCTTTTTCAATGGGTGAAGCGAAAAATTCTTCTTCTTTTACTTTTCCGTTTTGTAATTTTTTAATGATGAAATACGAACCAAAACCTGAAGCAATTATTAAAGCTAATAATACCAATAATTTCCACCATTCGCTACTCGGTTCTTCTTCGGTAGCGATGATATTTTTAATATCATACATTTGCTGCTTAGTCGTGTCAACTTTTACATTATTTACTAAAATGGAAAGCGAATCGGTTTGAAAGGCAGTATTGTTAATTTTGACTACTAATTTTGGTATCAAATATCTGCCCGAATCAAATTGAGTTAATCCGTATTTTTTGATTAATTCGTATTGTGAATTATTTTTAACAGTATCTATTGGATACGATTCTAAAACTTCTAAAGCACCAAAATTTTTCGCATTTGGGAAAACTACCTTATCTTTAGCATTTACCGAAGCTTTAATCGTTAAATTGAATTGCGATCCAATTTTTATTTGTGAAGAATCAATAGCTGTTGTGATTTTTTGAGCTGATCCCAAAAATCCAAACAATAAAGCAATATAAAAGTAAATTGTCTTTTTCATTTTTCTTAATTACGCGCTTTAAAATAACCCAATAATTTGGTTACATAGCTTTCATCTACTCTTGAACTTATGGTTCCGGCGCCACATTTTGAAAATATATCTCTAAAATAGGCTACATTTTCGCGATAATACTTTTCGTAATCTTGTCGAACAGATTTCGAATTGGTATCTACTACTAATGTTTCGCCCGTTTCAGCATCTAACATATTTACAATTCCGATGTTTGGAATGCTTTCTTCTCTTTGATCAAAAACACGAATTCCTGTTACATCATGACGCTTTGAAGCAATTTTTAAGGTGTGTTCGTAATCTTTTGTCATAAAATCAGAAATTAAAAACACAATCGCTTTCTTTTTCAAAACACTTGATAAATATTTCAAAGCTTGCGATAAATCGGTTTTTTTACTTTTCGGTTCAAACTCAATTAACTCGCGAATAATTCGTAAAACGTGCGATTTCCCTTTTTTTGGCGGAATAAACAACTCTATTTGGTCCGAAAACAAAAGCAATCCAATTTTATCATTGTTTTGCGTTGCCGAAAAAGCCAACGTTGCGGCGATTTCAGTAACCATATCACGTTTTTGTTGGTTTTTTGTACCAAAACTTTCCGAACCCGAAATATCTACAATTAACATCATGGTTAATTCACGCTCTTCTTCAAATACTTTTACAAATGGTTCGTTATAACGTGCGGTTACATTCCAATCAATCGCTCTTACGTCGTCACCATATTGGTATTGCCGCACTTCTGAAAACGTCATTCCGCGTCCTTTAAAAGACGTATGGTATTCTCCCGAAAAGATGTGATCACTCAATCTTCGGGTTTTGATTTCAATTTTTCGAACTTTTTTTAGAATTTCTTTGGTATCCATTTTTTATTAGTAATCAGTGTTCAGTTTTAAGTGTTCAGCGAATAACTTTATGTTGAATGATTAGCAAGTATTCAACTTTCTGCAATAATAAATTTACTTAGTTATTTTTTTGCAATATAACTGCCAACTAATAACTGAACACTGCCAACTTGATTAAGGCACTTCTATTTCGTTTACAATTTTGCTAATGATATCTTCTGTGGTTACGTTTTCAGCTTCGGCTTCATATGTGATTCCAATTCTGTGACGTAATACATCATAAACCACTGCACGAACGTCTTCTGGGATTACATATCCTCTACGTTTGATGAAAGCGTAACATTTTGCAGCAGTAGCTAAGTTGATACTTCCACGTGGTGAAGCTCCAAAACTGATTAATGGTTTTAGACTTTCTAATTTATATTTTTCTGGATAACGTGTTGCGAAAATAATATCTAAAATATATTTTTCAATTTTTTCATCCATATATACTTCACGAACCGCTTCTTGTGCTCTTAAAATTTGCTCAATTGAAACTACTTGATTCACTTTTTCAAAAGCACCTTTTAAATTTTGACGAATCACCAAACGCTCGTCTTCCATTTTAGGATAATCGATAACCACTTTCAACATGAAACGGTCAACCTGTGCTTCTGGTAACGGATAGGTTCCTTCTTGGTCAACAGGATTCTGAGTCGCCATTACTAAAAACGGTTTGTCTAATTTAAAGGTTTCGTCGCCAATGGTAACCTGTTTTTCCTGCATGGCTTCTAATAATGCCGATTGTACTTTTGCGGGAGCACGGTTAATTTCATCCGCTAACACAAAATTTGCAAAAATTGGTCCTTTACGAATGGTAAAATCATTGTCTTTCATGTTGAAAATCATTGTTCCCACCACATCGGCTGGTAATAAATCGGGCGTAAACTGAATTCTACTAAACGAACCATGAACGGCTTGTGATAGCGTATTAATTGCTAATGTTTTTGCTAATCCAGGAACTCCTTCTAATAAAATGTGTCCTTGTCCTAATAATCCAATAAGTAATCGTTCGACCATTTGTTTTTGACCCACAATTACTTTGTTCATTTCCATGGTAAGTAAGTCTATAAAAGCACTTTCTCTTTCAATTTTTTCATTGATAGCTCTAATGTCTAGAGTCGATGTATTTTCTTCCATTTTGGTTTAATTTTGACGCTGTGAAATTAACAACATTTTTTAACGCTGCAAATTGTAATTTTTTTTAGATTTTAGTTGTTAACATAGCGTTAAAAAACAATAAAAAAAGTAGGTTTTGTGAGTGTTTTATGATTCTATTTTATATTTTTAAGAAAAATTTGAAAAAACAGCACATTATGTCAATAAAATTATCCCCTATAATTGCCGGAGTTATGAATTGGGGTGTTTGGGATAAAAACCTCAACACAAAAGAAATGAGTCACTTAATTAACCTTTTTTTTGAAAACGGAATTACATCATTTGACCATGCCGATATCTATGGCGGATATACCACCGAAGCTGCTTTTGGAAAAGCTTTAACCGAAAGTAAAATCGACCGAAAAAAAATACAACTAATTACTAAATGTGGCATAGAGCACATTTCTGAAAACCGTCCAGAAAATCTAATCAAACACTATAATTACTCTAAGGAATACATTATTTGGTCCGCAGAAAATTCGCTAAAAAATCTACAAACCGATTATTTAGATGTTTTTTTATTACACAGACCAAGTCCGTTAATCCAAGCTGATGAAGTTGTTGAAGCGGTTGAAAAACTTAAATCTGATGGGAAAATTCTATCTTTTGGAGTTTCTAACTTTACCCCTTCACAAACCGAATTATTGCGTCAAAAAACGGAAATTTCATTTAATCAAATTCAGTTTTCGGCAACCAACCACGAAGCTATGTTAGATGGAAGTTTAGATTATATGCAATTGCACAAAATTACACCGATGGCTTGGAATCCGTTAGGGGTAGTTTTTAGAGAAAATACGGAGCAAACACAACGCTTGAAATTACTTTTTTCTAAATTAGTCGATAAATATCATGTGGGTTCTGACTTGATTTTACTAGCTTGGATTTTACAACATCCAGCAAACATTCTACCGGTAGCAGGAACTATTAATGTAAGTCGCATTCAACAATTAATGAAAGCAAAATCATTAGTATTAGATTCGCAAGATTGGTTTGCTATTTGGACCGAAAGTATGGGAAAGAAGGTTAATTAATTGCGGGTTGCGAGTTCAAAGTTGCGGGTTTAATACTAATAAACAATAATTATGGCTACAATTAACACATTTGAAGAGCTTGATATTTGGCAATTGGGAAGAGAAATTTGTCAAGATGTTTGGGATAAATTTGAAAAGACATCTTTAGGAAAAGATTTTGAATTAAAAAATCAAATGAATGGTTCCTCGGGTTCAATTATGGATAATATTGCCGAAGGTTTTGAAAGAAATGGGAGAAAAGAATTTATTCAATTTTTAAGCTATTCGAAAGGTTCTTGTGGAGAATTACGCTCACAACTTTATAGAGCATTTGACAGAAAACACATTACTAAAGAAGAATTTGAGTTTTTAAAAGAAAAAACAATTACTGAAAGTAAAAAAATTGGTTCTTTTATGGCTTATTTGATAAAATCAGATTACAAAGGAAGCAAGTTTACCTGATCTCGAAACCCGAAACTTTAAACTTGTAACTCGCAACCTACAAAATGATCAACAAACGTCTTCTTATCAAAAATTTATTAGCTCACAACGATGAGAATAGTTTTTATGATAAAAAACGCCAATTAAATTTACATACCAAAGAAGGAAAAGCAAAGTTTTTAAAACACATTTGTGCCCTTTCGAATTCTAATCCTAGCAATAATTCATACATTGTAGTTGGCGTGGAAGATGAAACCAATGAAATCGTGGGTGATGATTTTTTTGACGATAGTCGCATTCAAAATTTGGTCAATGCTTTTCTGGAAAATCCGCCAAAAATTCAATATGAAAACGTGCCTTTTCCAAATCTTCCAAAAGATAAAGTAGTAGGATTGGTTACCATTAAACCCAAATCAAAAACATCTTATTTTAAAAAAGGAATTCACACCATAGTTGCCAATAGCTTTTATGAAAGAAAAGGCAGCAACACTTCTCCGGCAACTGAAAAAATTCCGTATTCAAAACAAAATGTCGAAACGGTTATTAGCTTAGAAAACAACTCCCGAAATAGTATTTCTTATACGTTGGAAAGTGTTTTGGATTTTATAAATACTAGACACAAAGATTTAGAATCAAATTACAAGGTTTTTAAAGAACTTTTTGTGGTGTGCTGGGCAGGAAATAAGAAAAAAGTAAGAGATACTATCTATTATTCTAGAGTAGATATTGAGTTAGTGAATGAGCAAGTCAAATTGTTTTATTCGGCATTAGATGAAGTGAGTATTGCGTTTGATGAAGAATCTTTTTCTATTACCGAATACGTTTGTTTGGGATTAAACGACAAAACCAGTTTTTATCCGCTAGAAAAAGTATCCATCCGTTTTTTTGATAATGGTTATTATAAAATAGACACACAATTATTGTTTGAACCACCACAATACAATAAAAAAATGTTGCATCACATTTATAATTCAAATATTACCTTACTCAACAAACTTCAAAAAGGGACTTTTTTACATGAAACTGAAAAAAAAGATTTGCTCAATGTGCCACATACGTTAATGATATGTTATTTGAATGGATTTGAAGAAGCGAAACAAAAACTAATTGAAGCTAAAACGTTTTTGAAAACATTTGACAATCCATTGGTATATTTGTCCTTTAAAGAAGTGATGCGAATTTTACGAAAAATGAAATACAATACAAAAAATGACTAGAAAATTAGTAGTTGGCGATATACACGGTGGCTTAAAAGCATTGGTTCAGGTTTTAGAAAGAGCGAATGTTTCAAAAAATGACACGTTGATTTTTTTAGGCGATTTCGTAGATGGTTGGAGCGATTCGCCAGCCGTTATAGCGTATTTAATTTCGCTTCAACTCGAACAAAAATGTGTTTTTATAAGAGGAAATCATGATGATTTATTACTAAAATGGTTGCGAAATGATTCGGAAGGGTTTGATGAAAAAATGTGG
>JBIKZB010000217.1:0-3755 GCA_044354955.1 Flavobacterium sp.
TCCAATATTAAATCCTTTTTCTTTTAAACCGTTTTGTAATGCATTTACATTAACCCACAATTTATCTTTAATTTCAGATGAATTACGCAACAATTCTATACGTTTTAACGATCCAATTGTTTGAATCATCGGCAACGCTTTTGCAAACATTTGCGAACGTAAATTATATTTTAAATAATCTATAATATCTTTATCTGCAGCTACGAAAGCACCAATATTAGCCATTGATTTTGCGAAAGTTGAAAAATACACATCAATTCCGTCTTGACAACCTTGCTCCTCACCTGCTCCTGCACCTGTTTTACCAAGTGTACCAAAACCATGTGCATCGTCAACTAATAAACGGAAATTGTATTTTTCTTTCATTGCTACAATTTCTTTCAATTTACCTTGTTGTCCTCGCATTCCAAAAACGCCTTCGGTAATAAATAAGATTCCTCCACCTGTTTCAGCAGCCAATTTTGTTGCGCGTTGCAAGTTTTTCTCCATGCTTTCGATGTCGTTATGCTTGTAAGTAAAGCGCTTTCCACTATGTAAACGTACTCCATCAATAATACACGCATGAGCATCAACATCATAAACAATTACATCATTTCTAGTAACCAAAGCATCAATGGTTGACATAATTCCTTGGTAACCAAAATTTAACAAATAAGCCGATTCTTTCATTACGAAAGCTGCCAATTCTTGTTCTAATTGTTCATGATATTTAGTATGACCACTCATCATACGAGCGCCCATTGGGTAAGCCGCTCCATATTGTATAGCTGCTTCAGTATCCGCTTTTCTAACTTCTGGATGATTTGCTAATCCTAAATAATCATTTAAACTCCAGTTTAAAATATCTTTTCCTTGAAATTGCATTCTTGGTCCTAATTCTCCTTCTAGTTTAGGGAATACAAAATATCCTTCTGCTTGTGAAGCCCATTTTCCTAAAGGACCTTTATTGTTTTGAATTCTTTCGAATAAATCTTTTACCATGATATTATAGGTGTTAAAAACGATGCAAAAGTATAAAGAAAAAAGTTTTTATTATAATTTATTTGGAAGTAAAAATGAAGCCAAAAAAATAAATTAGAAAAGCACTTGTTTATTTGATAAATGGGCTTACATTTGCACCGAACGACACAGAAATGTGGTTACACGTTCACCGTAAAAGTCGATCGCTCCAGATCGGCTTTTATACTTTATATACGTTTCGTATTTTTACATTTCTAAATTACTTCACATGAAACTCGTATTCGCATCCAACAACAAAAATAAAATTCAAGAAATCCAAGCTTTAGTTCCAAACACCATTCAAATTGTCAGTTTGGAAGAGATTGGTTGTTTTGAAGATATTCCAGAAACAGCTGATACCATTGAAGGAAATGCGATTTTAAAAGCCGATTACGTTACCAAAAAATATGGTTACGATTGTTTTGCAGACGACACAGGATTAGAAGTAGAAGCTTTAAACGGAGCGCCTGGAGTATATTCGGCTCGTTATGCAGGCGAACAAAAAGATGCAAATGACAATATGGACAAACTTTTATTCGAATTAAAAGATAAAACCAATCGAAGAGCCAATTTCAAAACAGTGATCGCATTAAATCTTAATGGAAAACAAAACCTATTTACTGGAATCATAAACGGAAAAATCATTGAAGAAAAAATTGGAACTAACGGATTTGGGTATGATCCAATTTTTGTAGCTGACGGATATGAAAAAACTTTTGCCGAATTAACCATGGAAGAAAAATCGACCATCAGTCACAGAGGAATTGCAGTTAAACAATTAATTGAAGAATTAAAGAAAAATTACTCCTAAATCTTTCAAAATTACTCATTCAACACATTTCTATTTACATATTTTATCTAAAATATTGAAAATCAATAACTAACAAATTAGTTTATATAGTTTTTAAAGCATACCTTTGCACCCAATTTAAAATATTATATGAATAAATTTGAACAATTAGGATTGAATGAGTCGCTACTGCTGGCGATTAAAGATCTAGGATTTGAGAATCCGTCAGAAGTACAAGAAAAAGCGATTCCAGTACTATTGGAACAAAACACAGATTTAGTTGCCCTAGCGCAAACAGGTACAGGGAAAACCGCAGCTTTTGGTTTCCCGCTAATTCAAAAAATTGATGCTGAGAACAAAAACACTCAAGCCTTAATTTTATCGCCAACACGTGAGTTATGCTTACAAATCACCAACGAGATTAAATTATACTCAAAGTACATAAAGGGGTTACATACAGTGGCTGTTTATGGTGGTGCAAGCATTACAGAACAAGCTAGAGAAGTTAAACGTGGTGCACAAATTATTGTGGCTACACCAGGTAGAATGCAAGACATGATTAACAGAGGTCTTGTAAACATTAAAAACATCGATTTTTGTATCTTAGATGAGGCAGATGAGATGTTAAATATGGGATTCTACGAAGACATTTGTTCCATTTTATCGGACACACCAGACGAGAAAAACACTTGGTTATTCTCTGCAACTATGCCTGCTGAAGTAGCGCGTATTGCAAAACAATTCATGTCATCTCCAGTAGAAATTACTGTAGGAAGCAAAAACTCAGGTTCGGCTACAGTTTCTCACGAATATTATTGCGTGAATGCTCGTGACCGTTACGAAGCTTTAAAACGTTTAGCAGATGCTAACCCAGATATTTTCTCGGTTGTATTTTGTAGAACCAAAAGAGACACACAAGCGGTTGCTGAAAAACTTATCGAAGATGGTTACAACGCAGCGGCATTACACGGAGATTTATCGCAAGCACAACGTGATGGCGTAATGAAATCGTTTAGAGGTCGTCAAATTCAAATGTTGGTTGCGACAGACGTTGCGGCTCGTGGAATAGACGTAGATAATATTACACACGTAGTAAATTACCAATTACCTGACGAAATCGAAACCTACAATCACCGTTCAGGAAGAACTGGTAGAGCCGGAAAATTAGGAACTTCTATCGTAATCATTACGAAAAGTGAAATCAGAAAAATACACTCAATTGAGCGTATTATCCAACAAAAATTCGTAGAAAAAACAATCCCATCTGGAATTGAAATCTGCGAAATTCAGTTATTACACTTAGCAAATAAAATTAAAGATACAGAAGTTGATCACGAAATTGACAACTATTTACCTGCAATTAATGAAGTTTTAGATGGTTTATCTAAAGAAGAGTTAATCAAGAAAATGGTTTCTGTTGAATTCAATAGATTCATCAACTATTACAAATCGAAACGTGATTTATCAGGTGAAAGAGGAAATGATAGAGAAAGAAGTTCTGAACCAAGAGAAATTAGAGCAGGTGACCCAGTTCGTTATTTCATCAATATTGGCGCAAGAGACGATTTCGATTGGATGCAATTGAAAGACTTTATCAAAGAAACTTTAGATTTAGGCAGAGATGACGTATTTAAAGTAGATGTGAAAGAAGGTTTCTCTTTCTTTAACACGGATGGTGAACACACTGACAAAGTAATGTCTATTCTTAACGGATATGACATGAATGGTCGTAGAATCAACGTTGAGATTTCTAAAAATGATGGTGGCGGAAGACGCGACCACAATGGAAGAAGTTCTGGTGGAGGTTTTGGTGGTGGAAGACGCGAAGGTGGCTTTAACCGCGAAAGAAGTGGTTCTGCTCCAAGAAGAGAAGGTGGTAGAGATGGCGGTTTCCGTAGCGATAGAGGCTCAGCTCCTAAAAGAGAAGGTGGTTTCAGAGGTGAAAGAAGCAGTGAAAGAAGTATTT
>JBIKZB010000218.1:0-3751 GCA_044354955.1 Flavobacterium sp.
CGTAAAAATCATCAATTCCGTTGTCAAAATCATGATTTCCCATTGTAGCTAAATCATATTGCATCATGCTCATTAGCTTGAATTCTAACTCCCCACCATAATAGTTAAAATAAGGTGTTCCTTGAAAAATATCACCTGCATCTAGCAAAAGAACATTTTTTTCTTCTTTACGAATGCCTTCAATAATAGCTGCTCTTCTGGCGGCTCCACCTAAGTTTGGATTTTTTGGATGATCTGCAGGAAATGGATCAATATGACTATGTACATCATTAGTATGCAAAATAGTGATTTTTTTAATATCACTTGGGGTAGAAAAACTACTTAAACTCACTCCAGTTAAGCCAAGTAAAGCTGAACTCGCAGCTGTTTTTTGGATAAAATCTCTTCTTTTCATAGTTAAGTGTTATTCTAAAATTATTGTTTCAGTTGTAATGTTTGGAAGAATATCTACTTTTTTGAAATAATCAATTAACATATTTCTAAGTTTATATTCTATGTCGAATTTGATTTTACTTTCTTTGAAAAACGTCATATTGTCACCACCATTTGCTAAATAATCGGAAGTCGCCACATAATAAATTTGATTATCATTTAAACTTTGATTATTAATTTCAATTTTATTGATTGTTGAAGTTGTTTTATCAATGTAAATTTTCATTCCATATAACGGGTGTGGTTTCTTTTCTTTTATGAAATATTCGGCTAACGTTTTTATTTCTTTTCCAGTAAGTCCAACAATAACTATGCTGTTCTCAAAAGGCATTACTTCATAGGCTGTTCTTGTGGTAACATCGCCTTTCGGAATTATAGCTCTTATTCCGCCATTATTTAGTAAACAAATATCAATGTTTTTTTGCTCTCTTTTTTGGAAAATAGGATTTCCAAGTTCAAAAGTAATTTCGGCTAGTAAATTCCCTATATTAGTATGCCATTTTCCTTTACTTTTATCTTGTGTTTCAGGGCAATAAGCTAAAACATTATTTAAATCCTTTTTGATGTTATCGCTATATGGTTTTACATAGCTTGCAATTGCTTCGTTTTCACCTCGTTCATCGGTTATACTGATTTTTTTTCCTTCAATTTTAATAGTTTGATAGGAAGACGTTGATTTACAGGATATAATTAAGTTAAATGTTAATAATATAACAAAAAACCAAAAAGATATTGTATTCTTTTTTACATTTACAAGCATAACAAAAGCTTAAATTTTTAATTTTGTCGAATAGGTAAAAATACTATGTTTTATAATATTATAAAGAACTTTTTTCTTAAAAAAAATGTTACTAAAAAGTTAGCAACACATAATGCTTTGGCTTCAAATGAAAAAGTAGTTACGGTTGGCGTTTTAGTAGATGAATCGTATTTTAGTCAAACACAGCAATTATTAGATAAAATTGTTTCTCAAGGAATTGATGTTAGTAATATTTCGCTGTTGGTTTATAAAGATAAAATAAAGAAAAAGGAAGAAATAAATGAACCTTTTTTAACGTTGAAAGATGTTTCGATTTCAGGGGAAATAACTAAAGAAGGTGTGAATGATTTTATTAAAACTCCTTTTGATTTATTAATAAATTATTACGACGTAAATAAAAGTTCACTTTTACTTTTGTCTATTAAGTCAAAAGCAAAATTTAAAGTTGGATTTGATACGGTAGATAAAAGAGTTAATCACTTCATTATTAAGTCACTCGTTGAAAATTTTGACGAATTTGTCTTGGAATTATTCAAGTATTTAAAAATTTTAAATAAAATATAAAAATGCAATCATTTATTGGAACTGGTGTTGCTTTAGTTACACCATTTAAAAAAGATTTCTCAGTTGATGTTGAAGCTTTAACAAGAATTGTTAACTATGTAATCGATGGAGGAGTAGAGTATCTAGTAGTACTAGGAACAACTGCAGAATCGGCAACTTTATCTCAAGAAGAAAAAGAATTGGTGATTGATACCATTGTAAAAGCTAATGCAGGAAGATTGCCTCTTGTTTTGGGTGTTGGGGGAAATAATACACTTAAAGTCGTAGAAGAATTGAAAACAAGAGATTTTTCCAATTTTGAGGCTATTTTATCGGTTTCTCCTTATTATAATAAACCAACGCAAGAAGGAATTTATCAGCATTTCAAAGCTGTTGCAGAAGCGTCTTCAATTCCGGTTATTTTATATAATGTTCCAGGAAGAACCGCAAGTAATATGTTGCCATCGACCGTAATTCGTATTGCAAATGATTTTAAAAATGTAATAGGAATTAAAGAAGCGGCTGGCGATATTGTGCAAGCAATGAAATTAATTCAAACCAAACCAGAAGGGTTTTTGGTGATTTCGGGTGATGACATGATTACTTTACCAATGGTTTTAGCAGGTGGAGCAGGAGTAATATCTGTTATTGGCGAAGGTTTTCCAAAGGAATTTTCAGAAATGGTGCGCTTAGGTTTACAAAGAAAAGTGTATGAAGCTTATAAATTACATTATTTATTAGCCGATAGTATTGATATGATTTTTGAACAAGGAAATCCTGGAGGAATTAAAGAAGTGTTTAAAACTTTAGGTCTTAGCGAAAATACAGTTCGATTACCATTAGTAAATGTTAATGAAGATTTAGCAAACAGATTATATCTTTTTACAAAGAAATTAAGTTAAAAAAAGATTTTTGTAGTAAACAAATAATGTCTAAATTTGCAGTTGCTTTTTTGGACTTCAAAAATATTGAATTTTAAGAAAGTTTAAATTTAAATAAATGAGTAAAGTAGTTAGTTTCCTTTTTATTGCGTTTTTTTTGATTTCTTGCAGTGAGTATCAAAAGGCTTTAAAATCAGATGATGTTGCGGTTAAAAATGAAGCTGCAAATAAAATGTATGAAGCAGGAAAGTATATAAAAGCTATCAGATTGTATGAACAAATTGCTCCAGCTTATAAAGGGAAACCAAGTGCTGAGCGAATGTTTTATTTTTATTCGATGGCTTTATATAAGTCAAATCAATATTATTTAGCTGGATATCAGTTAGAAAATTTTGTCGCTACGTATCCTAAAAGTGAAAAAAGAGAAGAGTGTGCTTTTTTAGCTGCTGAATGCTTTTATAAATTATCACCTATTTATAGTTTAGATCAAACGGATACAAGTAAAGCTTTGGATAAAATGCAACATTTTATTGATGTGTACCCAGACTCTCAGTTTTTACCACAAGCAAATGTTTGTGTAAAAGAATTAAGAGAAAAATTAGAGAAAAAAGCATTTGAAATTGCAAAACAGTATAATACTATAGCTGATTACAAAGGTGCTTTAAAAGCTTTTGATAATTTCTTGTCAGATTATCCTGGAACACCTTTTAAAGAACAAGCTTTATATTACAGATTAGATTCGGCTTATAATTTAGCAATTAATAGTGTTGAAGCAAAAAAGCAAGAACGTTTAACTTATGCTAAATCAACATATACAAACTTGATAAAGCATAATAGTCAGTCAGAATACAAAGATAAAGCCGATAAAATGTTGGCTGAAGTAGAAAAAGAATTACAAAAATATACTAAATAAAAAGTAAATCATGGATTTAAAGAAAACAAATGCTCCTGTAAACACTATTACTTACAATAAAAGTAAATTAGAAGAGCCTACTGGAAACATTTATGAAGCGATAACTATCATGGCTAAACGCGCTAATCAAATCAATACTGAAATTAAAAAAGAATTGATTGAAAAATTAGAGGAGTTTGCAACTTATAATGATAGTTTAGAAGAAGTTTTTGAAAATAAAGA
>JBIKZB010000021.1:0-12700 GCA_044354955.1 Flavobacterium sp.
ATTTGCCTTGTTAACTTGGTAAGGAATCTCAGTTACAATGATAGCTTCTCTACCATTTACTTCTTCAAAACCAACTTTAGCACGCATTACAATACGACCTCTTCCCGTTTTGAATGCTTCTCTTACACCTTCGTAACCATAAATAATACCTCCGGTTGGAAAATCAGGTGCTTTGATATGATTGATTAACTCATCAATTTCAATATCATTATTATCGATATAAGCTAAGATACCATCTACTACTTCTGTTAAGTTGTGAGGTGCCATATTTGTTGCCATTCCTACTGCAATACCTGAAGCTCCATTAACCAATAAAGTAGGTACTTTTGTAGGCATAACGGTTGGCTCTTGCAATGTATCGTCAAAGTTTAATTGAAAATCAACTGTTTCTTTATCAATATCCGCCAACATTTCTTCCGAAATCTTTTTCATTCTGGCCTCAGTATAACGCATTGCTGCTGGACTATCACCATCAACAGAACCAAAGTTACCTTGACCGTCAACCAATAAATAACGCATACTCCAATCTTGAGCCATACGCACCATTGCATCATAAACTGAAGTATCTCCATGTGGGTGATACTTTCCTAAAACTTCACCGACAATTCTTGCGGATTTTTTGTGGGCAGATCTTGAATTAACTCCCAAATCATACATTCCATAAAGTACTCTTCGATGTACGGGTTTCAAGCCATCTCTAACATCAGGAAGCGCTCTTGATACAATTACTGACATCGAATAATCGATGTAAGCTGATTTCATTTCATCTTCAATGTTAATAGGAATTAACTTTTCTCCTTCTGACATAAGTATTTATATTAAAATTATATATTAGTACTAAAACGTGCCAATATACGCCTTTTTGAACTTTTAAGACAACTTTTAAAGCACTTATTTCTACTATTTATTAACAATTTTGTTTACAAATTGCTTATAAATCTTACAACAGTTTCTTTCTTTTTTCAAATTTTTTTTGTCATTTAGCCTATCTGTACTTTATATAAGGTATGATTTTTGCATTTCCTTACAGAATTTTGTACTTTTACTTATATTACTAATGCTATGGACGATAATTTTTCACCAAGAGTTAAAGACGTAATAACCTTCAGTAAAGAGGAAGCGTTACGATTAGGCCATGACTTTATTGGCACTGAACACTTAATGCTAGGAATACTTAGAGATGGTAATGGAAAAGCAATTAATATCTTGAATAATTTAGCGGTAGACTTATCGCACTTAAGAAAGAAAGTTGAAATCTTAAGTCCCGCAAACCCTAATACTATTCAGAATATTGAAAAGAAAAACCTTCACCTTACACGTCAAGCCGAACGTGCATTGAAGACCACTTTTCTTGAAGCAAAGCTTTTTAACAATACCGAAATAAGTACCGCTCACCTTTTACTTTGTATTTTACGCAACGAAAACGACCCAACAACCAAATTGATGGGCAAATTAAAAATTGATTACGAAACCGTTAAAGAACAATATACAGCCATGATGACAAACGAAGACGATTATTTAGAAAACTTGCCAAAAGCGGAGTCGTTTAATGACGATTCTGGACAAGATGACAGTTTAAAAGAAAACGCATTTAACAACCCTCCTTCCGGAAATAAAACTAATAAAAAATCAAAAACACCAGTTTTAGATAACTTTGGTCGCGATTTAACAGAAATGGCCGAAGAAGGAAAATTAGACCCGGTTGTAGGACGTGAAAAAGAAATTGAACGTGTTTCACAAATTTTAAGCCGAAGAAAGAAAAACAACCCACTTTTAATTGGCGAACCAGGAGTAGGAAAATCGGCTATTGCCGAAGGTTTAGCTTTACGAATCATAAAAAAGAAAGTGTCTCGTAATTTATTCAATAAACGTGTAGTTACACTTGATTTAGCAAGTTTAGTAGCTGGAACTAAATACCGTGGTCAGTTTGAAGAAAGAATGAAAGCGGTAATGAATGAATTGGAGAAAAACGACGACATCATTTTATTCATTGACGAAATTCACACTATTGTAGGCGCTGGTGGCGCAACAGGTTCGCTTGATGCTTCCAATATGTTTAAACCTGCTTTAGCAAGAGGTGAAATTCAATGTGTAGGTGCCACAACTTTAGACGAATACCGTCAATACATTGAAAAAGATGGAGCTTTGGAGAGACGTTTTCAAAAAGTAATTGTAGAACCAACAACCGTTGAAGAAACAATTACAATTTTAAACAACATCAAACCTAAATACGAAGATCATCACAATGTTTTATATACACCAGAAGCTATTGAAGCATGTGTTAAATTAACTAATCGTTACATGACTGATCGTTTCCTTCCAGACAAAGCTATTGACGCTTTAGACGAAGCGGGTTCTCGTGTTCACATTATTAATATTGATGTTCCTAAACAAATTTTAGAATTAGAACGCCAGTTAGAAGAAGTACGTGAACTAAAAAACACAGTCGTTAAAAAACAAAAATACGAGGAAGCAGCAAAACTTCGAGATGATGAAAAACGCATCGAAAAAGATTTAGCTATTGCGCAAGAACAATGGGAAGAAGACTCTAAAAACAACAAAGTAACCGTTACAGAAGATAACGTTGCTGATGTGGTTTCTATGATGACTGGAATTCCTGTAAATCGTATTGCTCAAACTGAAAGTAATAAATTAGCTCACTTACCCGAACTTATTAAAGGTAAGGTAATTGGACAAGATGAAGCTGTTATGAAAATTGCTAAATCAATCCAAAGAAATCGTGCAGGTTTAAAGGATCCAAACAAACCTATTGGTTCGTTTATTTTCTTAGGGCAAACGGGTGTAGGTAAAACACAATTAGCAAAAGTAATTGCGAAAGAATTATTTGACTCGGAAGATGCCTTGATTCGTATTGACATGAGTGAATACATGGAAAAATTTGCTATTTCTCGTTTGGTAGGAGCACCTCCAGGATACGTTGGTTATGAAGAAGGCGGACAATTAACAGAAAAAGTAAGAAGAAAGCCCTATTGTGTGGTTCTTTTAGATGAGATTGAAAAAGCACATCCTGATGTTTTCAATATGATGCTTCAAGTTTTAGATGATGGCCATTTAACTGACAGTTTAGGTCGTAAAATTGATTTTAGAAACACAATCATCATCATGACATCAAACGTTGGAGCTCGTCAATTAAAAGATTTTGGCCAAGGTGTTGGATTTGGAACTGCTTCTAAAACAGCGCAAGCCGAAGACAATTCTAAAGGAATTATTGAAAATGCTTTAAAAAAAGCCTTCGCACCCGAATTTTTAAACAGAATTGACGACGTAATTGTTTTCAACGCACTAGAAAAACACGATATCGATAAAATTATCGATATTGAATTAGATAAATTATATTTAAGAGTAAAAGAATTAGGTTATACGCTTAAACTTTCTGAAGAAGCTAAAGATTATATTGCCGAAAAAGGTTTTGATAAGCAATTTGGAGCACGACCACTAAAAAGAGCCATTCAAAAATATGTGGAAGATGCTTTAGCCGAAGAAATTATTACTTCTAAAATTCATGAAGGCGATCAAATTTTCATGGACTTAGATGCTGATAATCAAGAACTCAAAATAGAAATTAAAAAACTAGAAGAACCAAGCGCATAGCTTGGTTCTTTTTTATTTTAATCAATTTTAAAATTATATTAAAAAAAATATTACATTAGAATCTTAATTTATTCGTTTAAAAATGTTAGACAAAGTTATCGTAGGTAGCGAAGAATGGTGTTCCTTCCCTACTTTAGGAATCCCAACTATTAAAGCACGTGTTGATTCAGGAGCAAAAACTTCTGCACTCCATGCAATCAATATTATTACGTTTGAAAAAGACAGTGAAAATTGGGTGAAATTCGACATCAACCCAATTCAAAATAATGCTAAAGCTGTAATACACTGTGAAGCTCCTTTAGTGGATAAAAGAGTTGTCAAAAGTTCTAGTGGTTTTAGAGAACAACGCTATGTAATCAAAACTAAATTAGAAATTGGTGGAAAAACTTGGGAAATCGAAGTTACATTAACCAATCGTGACTCAATGGGTTTCCGAATGTTACTAGGTCGCGAAGCGATGTCTGGTCGTGTTTTGGTTGATCCAGAACAACGCTATTTACTTGGACAACCTACCACAGAAAAACTAAAAGAATATTACTACGCAACCAATGAATCTAAAAAAGGGTTAAAAATTGGTTTATTAGCAAGTAATCCCGAATTATATAGTAACAAACGAATTTTAGAAGCAGGGGAATTAAGAGGCCACGAAATGCATTTCTTAAATTTAAAATACTGCTATATGAAATTAGATGCTACAAAACCCGAAATTCATTACCGTGGTGGAAAAGTATTGAATGATTTTGATGCAGTAATTCCTAGAATTCGTCCTAGTATGACCTACTACGGTTGTGCTTTAACACGTCAGTTTGAAGCTTTAAAAGTATTTGCTTTGAACAATGCCTCTGCAATAACACAATCAAGAGATAAATTATTTTCATTACAATTGTTATTAAATAACGGCGTTGATATTCCAACCACTGGATTTGCTAACTCTCCTTTAGATACCGACGATTTAATTAAAATGGTAGGTGGTTCGCCTTTAATCGTAAAATTATTAGAAGGAACACAAGGAAAAGGAGTTGTTTTGGCAGAAACTAAAAAAGCGGCTGAATCTGTTATCAATGCCTTCAAAAGTTTAAACGCTAATATTTTAGTGCAAGAATTTATTAAAGAAGCTAATGGTAAAGACTTGAGACTCTTTGTTGTAGATGGTAAAGTAGTAGCTGCTATGCAACGTGAAGCTGCACCGGGAGAATTTAGAGCAAATATTCACATGGGCGGTACTGCTTCTGTAGTAAAAATAACCCCAGATGAAAAGAAAATTGCCATCAAAGCAGCAAAAGCAATGAATTTAAAAGTGGCTGGTGTTGATATTATTCGTTCTTCAAAAGGTCCGTTATTATTAGAAGTGAATTCATCTCCAGGTTTAGAAGGAATTGAAGGTGCCACTCAAAAAGACATTGCAGGTGAAATGATTAAAGCAATCGAGAAAAACTTTAAGTGGAAATAATTCAGTGTTCAAAATTAATTAAATTATGAAAAAGCAATATATAGTTCCGTTGGTTTTGTTCCTTTTAGGGATGGTTATTACAATTATTGGTGCGTTATTTAAATTAATGCATTGGCCTGGAGCTAATTTCATGTTAATCATTGGAATGCTTACGGAAGCTATTGCAATCATTACTTTAATTGTAGTTATACTTAAAAATACGAAATGAATGCATATCTTGACATCACACTAAGGAGTGTAGCTGTTTATTTTTTTATGATAATTGCATTGCGCATATTTGGTAAAAAAGAGCTTTCACAACTTAATACGGTTGATGTTATTCTAATTTTACTGATTAGTAATTCCGTTCAAAATGCAATGGTTGGAGCCAATACTTCTCTTTATGGAGGAATTATTGCTGCTTTTTCGCTTTTCTTAATCAATTATATTTTTAAGAAAGTGATGTTGAAATCAAAATTTATTAAAGAATTAGTTCAAGACAAACCAGAAGTTCTAATTCATAATGGAAAAATTGAATTTAAAACAATTGCACGATTAGGAATTACTGCAGAAGAACTAGAAGAAGCTATGCGTGAGCATGGAATCGAATATTACAAAGAAGTAAAATTAGCTATGTTTGAAATTGATGGAAATATTAGTATTATTTCTGGAAATGAAAATTTAAAACAAACACATCACAAAAGAAAAGCACATAAAACATTAGGTGAACTGAATAATTAAAGTTAACTCTAAATATAAAATGCTCAAGATTTTCTTGAGCATTTTATATTATATTTTATTCTTTTATTCTTCCATATCTATTTGAAAACTATTTAAAAATATAATAGATTTTTCAATGTCATAATGTAAAATTCTGTCTTCAGACACAAAAGAAACTTCCTCTCTGTATGATTTTACAAAGCTTTCAATAAATTCACTTGACTGTAAAGGTCTTCTGAATTCTAAAGCTTGCGAACCATTTAATAATTCAATAGCTAAAATACGTTCCACATTTTCAACAATACGCAACGTTTTAGTTGCAGCGTTGGCACCCATACTCACGTGATCTTCTTGTCCGTTTGAGGAAACAATACTATCAATACTTGCTGGAGTTGCTAATTGTTTGTTCTGACTAGCAATACTTGCCGCTGTATATTGTGGAATCATGAAACCTGAATTCAATCCTGGGTCGTTTACTAAAAATGCTGGCAAACCTCTTAATCCAGAAATCAATTGATACGTTCTTCTTTCCGAAATACTTCCTAATTCTGACAGCGCTATTCCTAAGAAATCTAATGCTAATGCTAAAGGTTGTCCGTGGAAATTTCCTCCCGAAATAATCAAATCTTCTCCTACAAAAATATTTGGGTTATCAGTAACCGAGTTGATTTCGGTACGGAATACTTTCTTTACATAATCAATCGCATCTTTCGAAGCGCCATGTACTTGTGGAATACATCTAAATGAATAAGGATCTTGAACGTGAACTTTTGCTTGTGCAATGATTTCGCTATCTTCTAACAAATCGCGCATTCTTTCAGCCGTTTGTACTTGACCTTTGTGCGGACGAACTAAATGAATCAAATCAGTAAATGGTTCTAATCTACCATCAAAACCTTCTAATGAAACTGCACCAATAACATCGGCTAAATAGGAAATTTTCTCAGCTTTTATCAAGCAATAAACACCGTAAGCACTCATGAATTGTGTTCCATTCAATAATGCTAAACCTTCTTTCGATTGTAAAACGATTGGTTCCCAACCAAATTTCTCTAATACTTTAGCTGAAGGCTGTCTGAAACCATCTAAATACACTTCACCTTCTCCTAACAATGGTAATGATAAATGTGCCAACGGAGCTAAATCACCCGAAGCACCTAACGAACCTTGTGTATAAATTACTGGAAAAATATCATTGTTGTAAAAATCAATCAAACGCTGCACCGTTACCAACTGAACACCTGAATGTCCGTAGCTTAACGATTGGATTTTCAATAACAACATGATTTTTACAATTTCATGAGGTACTTCCTCCCCTGTTCCGCAAGCGTGCGATTTAACCAAATTCTCTTGCAGTTTTGATAAATTTTCATTCGAAATCTTCACATTACACAACGAACCAAAACCGGTGTTAATACCGTAAATTGGATCAGAGTTTGATTTCATTTTATCATCTAAGTACTTTCTACATTTCTCAATGTTTACGATAGCTTCCTCTGATAATGCCAACTGTTTTCCTTGAAAAACAATCTCGTTAATCATATTAATAGACAATAAATCTGAACTTATATAATGTGTGGTTTCCATTTGATTAATTTTAAAAGTCCAAAATTCCGCAAACAATTGTTAAAATGCAAGATTTATCAGCATTATTAACAAAAAATAAATAGTTCCTAAATTTTAAGGGGAATCAGGGTGCATTTTTAAGAATTTTCAATAAATTAGCGCTCTCTAATAATACAACATCAAATCATGAAAAATACAGCGTTAACGCACATTCACGAAAGTTTAGGAGCTAAAATGGTTCCGTTTGCAGGATACAATATGCCTGTGCAATATGAAGGAGTAAATGCAGAACACGAAATCGTTAGAAATGGCGTTGGTGTTTTCGACGTTTCTCACATGGGCGAATTCTTCTTAAAAGGAGAAAATGCGTTGGCTTTGATTCAGAAAGTAACTTCAAATGATGCGTCTAAATTAGTTGATGGAAAAGCTCAATATTCTTGTTTACCAAATAACGAAGGTGGAATTGTTGACGATTTAATCGTTTATAAAATTGCTGACAATCATTATATGTTGGTTGTAAATGCTTCAAATATTGAAAAAGATTGGAATTGGATTGCATCGCACAATGATTTAGATGTGGATATGCAAAACCTTTCTGAAGGATATTCTTTATTAGCTATTCAAGGTCCAAAAGCTGCCGCTGCTATGCAATCATTGACTTCTATCGATTTAACGAATATGGGCTATTACACGTTCCAAATTGGTGATTTTGCTGGAAAAAGCGATGTAATTGTTTCAGCTACAGGTTATACCGGTTCTGGAGGATTTGAAATTTACTTCAAAAACGAAGATGCTGAATACATTTGGAACAAAGTTTTTGAAGCTGGAGCAGCATTCGGAATTAAACCAATTGGATTAGCAGCGCGTGATACGTTACGTTTAGAAATGGGATTCTGTTTATACGGAAACGACATCAACGATACGACTTCTCCATTAGAAGCTGGTTTAGGATGGATTACGAAATTTGATAAAGAATTTACGAATTCTGAAAACTTGAAAAAACAAAAAGAAGCGGGTGTTGCTCGTAAATTAGTTGGTTTTGAAATGGTAGAAAGAGGAATTCCTCGTCACGATTACGAAATTGCTGATGCTAATGGTAATGTAGTAGGAATTGTAACTTCTGGAACGCAATCACCTTCTATGGGAATTGCTATCGGAATGGGTTATGTTCCAACGGCTTTAGCTACACCAGATTCTGAAATTTATATTAGAATTAGAAATAAAGATATTAAAGCAAAAGTGGTTAAAATGCCGTTTTACAAGAAGTAAGCAAGTTTAATTACACAGAGATTCGCAGAGTATTTTTAAATTAGATTGTGCTGATTTAGAGATTCACAAAGCGTTTCACTTTTTAAATTTTGAATTTTAAAACATATAAGTCATATAAGTTTTTCAAGTTGAATTAGATTGCGAATACAAGTTCATAAAAGATTTTTTTGATTGTTGGAATTTCTATAATCTGTGTTCCAAAAATTTAAAAATTAAACTTGATTTTTTACATTTGCACCGAAATTGTGAATATTGAATAACGAATTAAGAACATTGAAATTACATAGAAATGGGAAGAGCGTTTGAATTTAGAAAAGCCCGTAAAATGAAACGTTGGTCAGCAATGGCTAAAACGTTTACACGTATAGGAAAAGATATTGTAATGGCCGTTAAAGAAGGCGGTCCAAATCCTGAAACCAACTCACGTTTAAGAGCGGTTATTCAGAATGCGAAGTCAGCAAACATGCCGAAAGATAACGTAGAACGCGCTATCAAGAAAGCATCGGATAAAGACACCGCTAACTTTAAAGAAGTGTTGTTTGAAGGGTATGCACCACATGGAATTGCAATCTTAGTTGAAACTGCTACCGATAACAACAACAGAACAGTGGCTAACATTAGAAGTTATTTCAATAAATGCAACGGAACGTTTGGAACACAAGGCTCGGTTGAATTTATGTTTGATCATACGTGTAATTTTAGAATTCCAGCAGAAGGACAAGATGTGGAAGAATTAGAATTAGAAATGATTGATTTTGGTGTAGAAGAAATTTTTGCTGACGAAGACGGTATTTTAATGTATGCTCCTTTTGAAAGTTTTGGAACTATCCAAAAAGAATTAGAAACCCGTGGATTAGAAATTTTATCTTCTGGATTTGAAAGAATACCACAAATAACAAAAGAATTAACAGCAGACCAAGTAGCAGATGTTGAAAAACTATTAGAAAAAATTGAAGAAGACGATGACGTAATGAACGTGTATCATACGATGCAAGAAAGCGCTGAGTAATTCTTTTTCTATCTTAATATTGAAATCCTCGCAAGAATTTGTGAGGATTTTTTTATATATTAGCGTGATTTATAGAATAATTAAAATTATAAGTTTAAAACATCAACTTAAATTTACAATGGGAAAAAAATTAACAGTTTATATGATTGATGGCACCGCTTATGGTCCAAGACTTAGTGAAATAGGTAATTGGGTTGGAAAGGCAATATATTGTCCAAGAGCTTCGGTAAATAAGATAATGAATCGCCCTGAATTTGATAATCCGGGTATTTATTGTTTAAAGGGTGATCCAACTGATGAAGCTTTTGACGAAAAAATATATATTGGTGAAGCTGAAAATATTAAAACAAGACTTAAACAACATCTAAGTGATCCCAATAAAGATTTTAAGGAATTAATATTTTTCGTAAGTAAAGATGAACTTTTAACAAAAACACAAATTAGATATTTAGAATCAAGATTAGTCCAACTTGCAATTGAAGCTAAAACTGCTCAAATTGACAATGGAAACTCACCAAGTTTACCCACTCTTCATGAGGCAGATATTTCTGATATGGAATATTTTTTAGAGCAAATTAAACTAATTCTTCCAGTTATGGGGTTTAACTTTTTAATTTCTTCAACAGTAATGACAAAAGATATTTTAGAATCAGAATCTAAAACTGAAGTACATGAAACATATTTTATAAAAACAAAAACTTTTAAAGCTACTATGATTGAAACAGATCAAGGTTATATTGTGACAAAAGGTAGTGAAGCAAAAAAGACTTTATCAAATTCATGCACTGAAACTTACAAAAATATGAGAAGAAAATTAATAGAAACGAAAATAATGGTAGAAACCGATGAAAAACTAGTTTTTGCCGAAGATGCTATTTTTAATAGTCCGAGTGCAGCTTCCAATATGATTTTAGGTAGAAACTCTAATGGTTTTTCTGAATGGGTAAATGAAAAAGGAATAACATTTAAAGGAGTTCAAGAAAACATTAATAAATAATTCCCTACACATTCTAAAATCAATATCGATTTTTACGAATAAAAATATTTACTTTCCGCAATTGCTGACTTGCCTCGTTTTTAAAATGTTGGTTGTAAATTAACCATCCACCCATAAAACCAATAACACTTCCAATTGTTATATCTAAAAAACGAGCTGAAACCATAATTTCTGTATTGGCTGTAAAAGAACTTCCTATTTCGGCTAATAAAATGGTCATGGGTGTTATGAAAATAATTGCTAAGGCATAATTTTTAACAATGAGTACTTCCACCAAATATTGCAAAACAAAAATACTGATACAAATACTTAAAGGTGTGGTACAAACTAATAATATCAACCAACAAATTCCAATGCCTATAAAAGTTCCTACAATACGATGAATCATGCGCTCCCAAACGTGTTGTTTTGAAATGCCTTGCAAAATAGCTAAGCAAGAAATAGGAATCCAATACGGGTTTTGCATTTCTAAAATATGCCCCACAATCAAAGAAATGGAAAGACATATTCCTATAACAACCGAATCAATTAAGGAAACAAATTTTCTTTTTTTGACTTGAGTCGTAAATATTTCTGGAGTTGGTGATTTTTTATTCCAAAGTAATCCATGACACAATGCTAAAAAACAAGCCAACATTGTTCCTAGAAATAGAAAACCTATTTTATTGGGAATTAACTCTACAGTATAACTTTGACAACTTGCCATGGAAGCAATCATAATGAAGAAAAAATTTCCAGGAGGCTTTATTTTAAAATATGTAGTGGTTAAATGAATTCCCAGTGCAAAAAATCCAAGCACCACCGCTGACACATAAGGATTAAAACTGAAGCCAAGTCCAACACCTAATGAAAGTACAAATCCTATTGAACTCACTAACATTGTAACCATACGTTTTCTAAAGGAAGCATTAGGTTGATAATACAAAATAACCAACCCTCCTAAACTAGCTTGTAAACCCATGGCCAATGCATCAAAGTACCAACCGTAAAAGAGTGGAATTCCTACACAAAATGAAGCTAAAAAAGGAATATGACGCGATCGTTTACTCTTTTTTAATTCAAAAAATGCTTTTATAGTATTTACAATTGTGCTTTGCATAGTTACATAGTGATTCGTCTTTATTACGAAGTACTTAATTCCTTAATCTCGTTAAGTTTGTTTTTAATGTGCTAATACAAAAAATCCCAATCATTAGACTGGGATTCTTCTCTATATATTATAAAATTAAATTACTTAATAATTTCAATTTTTAATGCTTCTTCTTGGTTAACCGAATCAAAGAACCCTTGTTCGTTCATCCAATCATCGCTGAATACTTTACTCATGTATCTTGAACCATGATCTGGGAAAATGATAACTACATTACTGTTTTCATCAAACTCACCTTCTTCAGCATATTGTTTCACAGCTTGAAAAGCAGCTCCAGAAGTATATCCTACAAACAAACCTTCTTTCTTAGCTAATTCTCTAGTGGTGTGTGCACTTTCTTCATCAGATACTTTGATAAACTTATCAATGATATCAAAATCAGTCGCTGTTGGAATTAAATTTTTACCTAAACCTTCAATACGGTAAGGATAAATTTCAGCGTTATCAAACTCTTTCGTTTCGTGATATTTTTTCAAAACCGAACCAAAAGCATCAACTCCTAAAATTTTAATGTTTGGATTTTTCTCTTTTAAGTATCTAGCAGTTCCTGAAATAGTTCCTCCTGTTCCGCTACAAGCTACTAAGTGCGTAATTTGTCCACGAGTTTGTTCCCATATTTCTGGTCCTGTAGATTTGTAATGAGCATCCACATTTAAATCGTTAAAGTACTGATTGATATAAACCGAACCTTTTGTTTCTTCGTGTAATCTTTTAGCAACATTGTAGTACGAACGTTCGTCATCAGCAGAAACATGTGCAGGACAAACATATACTTTTGCTCCCATAGAACGCAACATATCTATCTTATCCTTAGATGATTTTGAACTAACAGCTAAAATACAATCATATCCTTTAATTATACTTACCATTGCCAAACTAAAACCAGTGTTTCCTGAAGTAGTTTCAACAATTGTATCACCAGGCTTTAAAATTCCTCTTTTTTCTGCT
>JBIKZB010000219.1:0-3717 GCA_044354955.1 Flavobacterium sp.
GTTTTTAAAGTTCAATCAAACGATAAATATGATCATGAATTAGTTGTAGAAGATTATTACAAAAAAGAAGTAACTGTTCAAGATGATATCGAAAGAGAGCAAAATGCAATTGCTTTAAAAAATAAAATAGTAATAGAAAATACTGCAGACGGAATTAAAATACAATTTCCAGCAGATTTCGATTATTCAAAAATAAATGGAAAAGTGTCCTTATACAGACCGTCAAGTCAGAAATTAGATTTTGAAATTCCGATTTCATTATCTAGTCCACATTTGCTCATACCTAAAAGTAATTTGACTGGCGGTCTTTGGGACATTTCTGTAGATTGGAATTATGATGGAGTAGATTATTTAAATAAAGAAACCATTTATTTCTAGATTTTTGTAATTAATTTATTATTTAAAAATATAAACACATGCTTTATTCGGCTTTCATATTTGGCTTAATTAGTAGTTTTCACTGCATAGGAATGTGCGGTCCAATTGCTATGATGTTGCCTGTGGATAGAACGAATGAAACAAAAAAAGTCACGCAAATTATAACGTATCATATTGGAAAATTAACCGCTTACGGAACTTTAGGATTAATCTTTGGCTTTTTAGGAAGAAGCTTTTATTTAGCTGGAATGCAACAACAATTATCCATAATCGTTGGGATTTTAATGATTTTGGTCGCGGTAATTCCTGAAAAAGTATTTGCTAAATACAATTTTTCAAAGCCAGTTTATAGATTGATAACAAAAGTTAAATCGAGTTTAGGTCAACAGTTTAAAAGCAAAAGTTATAAATCGTTATTCACAATCGGTTTATTGAATGGATTTTTACCTTGCGGAATGGTCTATGTAGCACTTTTTGGCGCTATTGCCATGCAAAATGTTTCTTTAGGAATAGGGTATATGTTGCTTTTTGGATTAGGAACTATTCCAATGATGGTTGCCGTAATTTATGCTTCAGGATTGATTTCTTTTTCATTTAGAGGAACCATTCAAAAAGCAATTCCGTTAGTAGCGGTAATAATAGGAATGTTATTTATTGTAAGAGGTTTAGGTTTGGATATTCCATACTTGTCGCCAAGTAATATGAGTTTATTTGTGCAACCAGAAGCCAATTGTCATTAATAAAAGATTATTAGTTAATAGGGAGAAAAGAGTGTTGAAGTTTTATCTTTAGCACTCTTTTTGTTTCTTAGGATTCAGATTTATTAAATATTTTTTGTAGTAGTAATGAGATTCCAACAGTTAACAGCGCTCCTATAAAATTCAACCATAAATAACTTACAATATCTAAATAAAAGATATAGAATATAGTTAATTGACTAATACATGCTCCAATAAAAACTGCTTTCCCTTTACAATATTTGATATAAAATCCAATTAAGAAAATACCTAAAACAGTTCCGTAGAATATGGAACCAATGATATTTACTAATTGAATTAAATTTTCAAATAGCGAACTAATACAAGCAAATCCAATAGCAACAATGCCCCAAAATACAGTAAAATATTGGGTAGCATACACATAATGTTTGTCGGATTTTGTATTTACATTTCGTTTATAAATGTCAATTGCTGAAGTTGCTGCTAAAGCATTTAATCCAGAAGCACTTGATGACATTGCAGCACTAAAAATAACAGCTAATAACAAACCTAAAAGCCCTTTAGGAAGGTAATTTAAGATGAAATATAGAAATACGTAATCTTTATCATTTGTTTCCGTTTTGCCATCTACTTTTGAAATGACCACTTTTGCTTTTTCTCGTAAATCTTTCTCTTTTAAGGAAAGCGCTACCATTTGTTTTTTAAGCGTTGGATTTTCGAATTCGTTGTGTTTTAGTTGCTCAATGTATATTTGATTAACGATTTTTTTGTCTGTATTTAATTCTGCCAACTTTTTTTCTAAATTTTCGTAGGCTTCCTTTTGATTAGAAGTTTTTACTTTTTCAACATTTGTAGGATTAAAGTGCAAGGGTGCATCATTAAACTGAAAGAAAACAAATACTAAAACGCCAGTCAACAAGATAAAAAACTGCATCGGAACTTTTAAAATTCCGTTCATGATTAATCCCATTTGGCTTTCTTTTACTGATTTTCCAGATAAATAGCGGCCTACTTGCGATTGATCGGTGCCAAAATAAGAAAGCATCAAGAAAAAACCACCGGTTATCCCACTCCAAAAAGTATAACGAGTTTCTGGATTATAAGAAAAATCTAAAATATCCATTTTACCATTGGCACCTGCAATATGAAGAACATTTGTAAAATCAACATCTTCGGGAAGATTGGTTAGAATGTAAAAGAAGATGATAAACATCCCCGACATAATTACAAACATCTGCTGTTTTTGAGTAACATTGACTGCTTTTGTACCACCCGTAACCGTATATAAAATTACTAAAATACCTATGATGATATTAAGCATATTCAAATTCCAACCTAAAAGTGCCGATAAAATAATAGAAGGTGCATAAATAGTAATTCCAGTGCCTAAACCTCTCTGAATTAAGAATAAAATTGCAGCTAGAGTTCGTGTTTGTATATTAAATCGTTGTTCTAAGTATTCATAGGCAGTATAGACTTTTAAACGATGATAAATTGGAATAAAAGTGTAAGCAATTACAATCATCGCTAAAGGTAATCCGAAATAGAATTGCACAAATCCCATTCCGTCATGATATGCTTGGCCTGGGGTTGATAAAAAAGTAATTGCGCTGGCTTGTGTTGCCATTACCGAAACTCCAACAGTAAACCAAGGCGTTTCGTTGTTATCTAATAAATAGTCTTTTACATTGGCGCTTACTTTAGTTTTTAGAATTCCGTAAATGACAATAAACGATAAAGTGACTGATAGTACTATCCAATCTAAATTTTCCATATTAAGAGTAAATTTCCATTAATAAATAGAAAATCAAAATGTAGATAGCATTCAAAATCAGTACAATGCTATAACTTTTTTTCCATTTGTGTTTTTCTTCCATAAAGTTTTTTGTTTCAGGTTCAAAATCAAGTCCCATCATCAATCCAAAGCAATCATATTTGCTAATAATCTATAAGCGCCACTTACACCTTCTGGAAGTTCTCTAAAGAAACTCAATCCGGTATAAATATAATTTCCTTTTCCGTGTTTGGCTATTAGTAAACCACCTTTTTTCGGAGTTTCACCTTCGTCATTGGAAGCTAAAATAGGAATAAATTCTGAACTCCATTCGTTCGGATAATATAAGCCTTGCTCTTGAGTCCAACCCATAAAATCTTTTTCCGAAATTTTATTAGGTAAGTTCAATACTTTGTGACTAGGCGATAAGAATGTAACTTTTGCATTTTCATCGGTGACACGATCTCTGGATATTTTTAAATTATATGGAGCTATATCTTTAGTAATCAGGTTGTTTGTGGTGTTGTATTGTACAATGACATTGCCACCATTAAAAACGTAATCAAACAATATTTTGTTTTTAAATTTCAATTCGTCAACCACATTAAATGCTCGAATCCCTAGAATGATTGCGTCAAATGATTTTAAATTTTCAGCAGTAATTTCATTCGGATTTAAATTTGTAACCTGAAAGCCTAAATTTTCTAGATTTTTATTCACTTCATCACCAGCCCCAATGATATAGCCAATGTTTTTTCCTTTAGTAGCAATGTCTAATTTTACAGCCTTTGAAGCTGAGGTTACTAAAATGGTTTGTTTGGGTATGTGTGGATATTGAATGGTAAC
>JBIKZB010000022.1:0-12661 GCA_044354955.1 Flavobacterium sp.
ATCGTTGCATACGGTGGTGTTCAAATGGGACAATTAGAGAAAAACGTTTCTTGGGTTTCTTTATTTATTGCACTTGCACCGATGTTAGGATTCTTAGGAACGGTTGTTGGTATGATTGTTGCGTTTGACCAAATTGAGTCTGCAGGATCTATGGAGCCATCATTAGTAGCAGGAGGTATTAAAGTAGCGTTATTAACAACGGTATTTGGATTAATCGTTGCGATGATTCTTCAAGTTTTCTACAACTATATTACAGCTAAAATTGACTCTATCGTAAATGATATGGAAGACGCATCTATTAGCTTAGTAGATATGTTGTCAGACTACTTCAAAGAAAAATTAAATAAATAATTTTTTAACAAATTATTGTTATGAACGTATACAAGATTTCAAAAATTTTTGTAATTATAATTGGTATTATTGCTTCTATATTATTCGTATCTACATTAGGTATGGAGGTAACTATGGACAATAATTCTTATATTGTAGATTACTTTATATACTTGTCATATTTGGCAATGGCAGTTTCTTTTTTTGCAGTTATTTATTTTGTATTTAAAAATTTAATAACGCACAAGGAACAATTAAAAAGAGCACTTATTTCTTTAGGGTTATTTGCAGGTGTTGTTTTAATAGCTTTTATATTTGCTGATGGATCAGAAATTAAAATGAAAGAGGTTGTTATATCTCCTATTTATTCTAAAATAATTAGTACTAGTTTAAATACATTTTATATTCTAGCTTTTATTTCAGTAGCAGTATTAGGCTGGACAGGTTTTTCAAAAATTAAAAGATAATAGATTATGGGTAAAAAAAGAGGTGCACCGCCAGAAGTGAATGCTGGTTCTATGGCAGATATTGCATTCTTACTTTTAATTTTCTTCTTGGTTACAACAACAATTGGTGTAGACCAAGGAATTAATAGACTCTTACCTCGTTATGAAGAGAACCCACCTGTTCCACCTATTAATGAAAGAAATATTTTAACAGTTTTAGTTAATAAAGACAATCAGTTACTTGTTGAAGAGAAACTGCTTGATATTAAAGACTTAAGACAAACTGCTATTGATTTTCTAGAAAATAATGGAAAGGGTACTTGTACATATTGTAATGGAAAAAAAGATCCAAATTCATCTGACGGACCTGATGATGCGGTTATTTCCTTAAATAATGATGGGCAAACAACTTATGAAACTTATATTGCGGTTCAAAATGAACTAGTAGCAGCATATAACTTCTTAAGAGATAGAGAATGTAAGAAGCGTTACGGGATGACTTTTACAGAAATGGAATACATTTATAATGATCCAGCTTCTAAAGCAACCGAAGGTTTAGTAGAAGATTTAAAGCCGAAAGTGGAAAAAATTCAAGAATTATTTCCAATGAGACTTTCAGAAGCAGAGCCAAAAAAATAATTATATAATATTAAGAAAGTATGTCTAAATTTAAAAAGAAAACAACAGGCGAAACTCCTGCAATTTCAACAGCATCTTTACCAGATATTGTATTTATGCTTTTGTTTTTCTTCATGACGGCTACTACCATGAAAGATACTGATTTAAAGATTGAAAATACATTACCAAAAGCGAATCAAACTGCAAAATTGCACAAGAAAGAATATGTAATGTATATATACGCAGGAAAACCAAGTGAAAGATATCGTAGTACTCTTGGAGGTTCTGATCGTATTCAATTAGCTGATAAAATGGCTTCTCCTTCTGAAATCAGAAATTTCATTATTACGGAAAGAGCACAACGTAATTCAGATGACGAAAAATATCTAACTGCATCCTTAAAAATTGACAGACAAGTTAAAATGGGATTAGTTAGTGCTATCAAATTAGAGTTACGTAAAATAGAACAATTAAAAGTAAATTATACAACAGCTGTAGGAAATCCTGTTGAATAGTATTTTATAGTAATAAATTAAAAGGCACGTTTTTTACGTGCCTTTTTTTATTATTTTTATAAAAAAATTATAATGCGTTTATTTCTACCCCTTTTTTTTTTATTTTCCATAACAATTAGTTTTGCCCAGCCTAAAAACGAAACAGTTGTGGATTCCCTTTTTAGAGAAGATCAATTTTATGTTTCTATTGCGTATAATTTTCTTCAAAAGAAGCCAGATTATTTTAATCAATATTCATTTTCTACTGGCTTTTCTGCTGGTTTTTTGCGTGATTTTCCCATTTCCAAAAACAGACAATGGGCTATAGCTCCAGGAATCGGTTATTCTTTTAACGATTTAAAACAAACAATTGATTTATCAGCAGTTACAAATGATCCTGATTTTGAGTTAGTAAAAAGTCAAATCCTATTACATTATATTGACATGCCATTAGAAATTCGTTGGCGTAATGCTACTCCAGAAAGTCATAAATTTTGGAGAATTCATGGTGGATTTATGGCTAGTTATTTAATAAGAGGTAAATTTACTTACGAGGGTGGTTTAGGATCGGGGAGCGAAAGTATAAACGATATTTTAAATAAATTTCAATATGCTACTTATGTAACTTTTGGATTCAATACTTGGAATGCTTACATCCATTATGGTTTAAATCCTTTTTTCCATAAAAATAAAACAGCCACAGAGAACAATGTTACCGCTTTAAAAATTGGTTTGATGTTTTATATTTTATAACCAAAATTGATATAAAAACACTTGTGGTCCAGCTCCAATAATAATTCCTGCAATAAGTTCTGTGTAGGTGTGTGCTTTCATGTACAAACGCGAGGAAGCGACCAAACCCATACAAACTATACAAAAAGCAATAAGGTTTACAAAAGGCAATTGGTAATACATGCTTAAGCCAAAAATAAAGCAGGTTAAAGCACTAATTCCAATCATGTGTAAACTTGCCTTGAATTTTAAAATCACACTCGCTAGAACGATTACACTGCTTAAAAATCCGCCAAGAAAAAAGAAATATAATTCGGCAACAGAATCTCTAGAAACACTAAATTTTATCAATACAAATAATAAAATCGCTTGAACTGCAATAGGCATTTTTCTTTCACTTATACTAGCTTCTGTAAATGAGCTTACAACACCTAACGATCTAAATAAAAAATACATAGATAAGGGTAATAACAATGTCAATATTGTTACTTGTACTAAGGTGACTATTATTTGAGAGGTATAAAAAAAAGATTGAGCAATTAAAAAATAAAATAAAGCTCCATAAATTGATACAAATATGGGATGAAAAATATACGAAAAAACAGGTAGTATTTTCTTTAAATCCATAATTCTATTTTAGATTTTTTTTCTCAATCGGGCTACAGGTATATCTAATTGTTCACGATACTTTGCAATGGTTCTTCTTGCTATTGGATATCCTTTTTCTTTTAATATTTCGGCTAATTGATCATCTGGTAATGGTTTCTTTTTGTCTTCTTCAGAAATAACTTGTTGCAAAATGTTTTTTATTTCAATTGTTGAAACTTCTTCACCTTGGTCATTTGTCATTGATTCGCTAAAGAATTCTTTGATCAATTTTGTACCGTATGGGGTATCTACATATTTACTATTTGCTACTCGGGAAACCGTTGAAATATCCAACCCAACCATATCAGCAATATCTTTTAGAATCATCGGACGAAGTTTTGATTCTTCTCCCTCTAAAAAGTATTCTTGTTGGTAATACATAATGGCATTCATGGTCACGTATAAAGTTTCCTGGCGCTGTTTAATCGCATCAATAAACCATTTTGCTGAATCTAATTTTTGTTTGATAAATTGAACCGCATCTTTTTGTGCATTTGACTTTTCAGAAGTGTCTTTATAGCTTTGCAACATTTCCTGATAATCTTTTGAAACGTGCAATTCTGGTGCATTTCTTCCGTTTAATAATAGCTCTAGTTCGCCATCCATTATTCGAATTGTAAAATCAGGAACAATATGTTCTACCATTTTTTGATTACCATCAAAACTACCTCCCGGTTTTGGGTTTAGTTTTTCGATTTCATCGATTGCTTTTCTTAATTGTTGTTGGTTAATATCAAATTTTTGTAACAATTTGTCGTAATGTTTTTTGCTAAATGCTTCAAATTGTTGTTCAATTACTTGAATTGCTAAAGCTATCGAGTCTGAAGGTGTTTTGTGTTTTAATTGCAATAACAAACATTCTTGTAAGTCACGTGCTCCCACACCAGCAGGCTCTAAATCTTGAACCAAATGTAAAATTCGTTCTACTGTAGCTTCATCGGTATAAATAGCTTGAGTAAATGCCATATCGTCCACAATATCTTGAATAGTGCGTCTGATGTAGCCCATATCGTCGATACTTCCAACTAAAAATTCAGCAATATCGCGTTCGTCATCACTTAAAATAAATGTATTTAACTGATTGATTAGATCTTGATGAAAACTAATAGGCGCAGCAAAAGGAAGTGATTTGTCATCATCGTCATCGCTATAATTATTCGCTTGGTATTTGTAATCAGGTGTTTCGTCGTTGCTTAAATATTCATCGATGTTGATGTCTTGTGTGTCAATATGTTCATTGTCATAATCGTCGTAATCATCATCGTTTGTGTTTACTTCGTAATCATCTGCTTCGTAATTATCTTCTTTACCGCTTTCTTCCAAAGCAGGATTCTCAACCAATTCTTCCTGAAGGCGTTGTTCAAATGCTTGTGTAGGCAATTGAATTAACTTCATCAACTGAATTTGTTGAGGCGATAATTTTTGCGATAATTTGAATTGTAAACTGTGTTTTAACATTGTTTTTTGTTTAAAGTTTCAGGTTTCAGGTTCCAAGTTATTCATAAAAAACAACAACTTGGAACCTGAAACTTGAAACAAATATTTTTAGAATTCTGCGTTTTGTGGTGTTCTTGGGAAAGGAATTACATCTCTAATGTTACTCATTCCAGTTACAAAAAGCACTAATCGTTCAAATCCTAACCCAAATCCTGAGTGAACTGCCGAACCGAATCTTCTCGTGTCTAAATACCACCAAAGTTCTTCTTCTTCAATACCTAAGGCTTTCATTTTTTCTACTAATACATCGTAACGTTCTTCACGTTGTGAGCCTCCAACAATTTCTCCAATTCCAGGGAATAAGATGTCCATTGCTCTAACTGTTTCTTTTCCTGGTTCTGTATTGTCATTCAAACGCATATAAAATGCCTTAATTTTAGCTGGATAATCAAATAAAATTACTGGACATTTAAAGTGTTTTTCTACTAAGAAACGTTCATGTTCACTTTGTAAATCAGCACCCCATTCGTTAATGATGTATTGGAATTTTTTCTTTTTATTTGGTGTTGAATCTTTTAAAATATCAATAGCTTCTGTATACGACACACGTTTGAAATTGTTATCTAATACGAAGTTTAATTTTTCTAAAAGAGACATTTCGCTTCTATCCGCTTGTGGTTTTGACTTTTCTTCTTCTAATAATCTGCTTTCTAAGAATTTTAAATCATCCCCACACTTATCAACTGTATATTTGATAACGTATTTGATGAAATCTTCCGCCAAATCCATGTTGTCTGCTAAATCATTGAACGCTACTTCTGGTTCAATCATCCAAAACTCTGCTAAGTGGCGAGAAGTGTTTGAATTCTCTGCGCGGAATGTTGGTCCAAAAGTATAAATTTGCCCTAATGCCATAGCAAAAGTTTCTCCTTCTAACTGTCCAGAAACGGTTAAATTTGTTTGTTTTCCGAAGAAATCTTCTTTGTAGTTGATGCTTCCGTCTTCATTTTTTGGAGCAGAACCATCAATTGGTAAAGCCGTTACTTGGAACATTTCCCCAGCGCCTTCTGCATCCGAACCTGTAATAATAGGTGTGTTTACATAGAAAAATCCTTTTTCTTGAAAATATTGGTGTACTGCAAAAGCTAGCGTTGAACGTACACGCATGATAGCGCCAAAAGCATTCGTTCTTACACGTAAATGAGCATTTTCACGTAAGAATTCTAGCGAGTGTTTTTTAGGTTGCATTGGGAATTTCTCTGCGTCTGAATCGCCAAGAATTTCTAATTTAGAAACCTGAATTTCAAATTTTTGTCCCGCACCTTTGCTTTCAACCAATTCTCCGGTTACAGAAATTGCTGCTCCAGTGGTAATTCTTTTTAAAGTTTCATCAGGTGTGTTTTCAAAATCTACAACACACTGAATATTATGAATAGTTGAACCATCGTTCAACGCAATGAATTGATTGTTTCTAAATGTTCTAACCCAACCTTTTGCAGTTACTTCATGTACTATTTTCGTGCTGTTTAAAAGGTCTATAACTTTTGAGTGTTTCATTTCTTTTATGTATTATATAATGCAAATATACTATTTCTCGTTTGAATTTTCTTCTTCAATATCTTCTTCTTCAAATTCGTTTGATTCAATTTTATCTATTTCTCCTACTTCTTCGTCGCTTAAGATATTTATGGTTGGTTCTAAAAATTCTTGCTGATTCGCTAATGTTTTATTCAGTGTTAAAACCAATGATGGCAACAATACTAAATTAGATAACATTCCAAACAACAACGTTATAGAAACCAATCCACCTAAAGCAATAGTTCCACCAAAACTAGATAACATAAACACAGAAAATCCAGAGAACAAAACTACCGAAGTGTAAAACATACTCAATCCTGATTCATTGATAGTAGCAAAAACAGATTTTTTGATTTTCCAATTGTTTCGAGTTAATGATTGGCGATATTCTGCTAAAAAACGAATGGTGTCATCTACAGAAAGTCCGAATGCAATTCCAAATACTAGAATTGTTGAAGGTTTCAATGGAATATTAAAATAACCCATAATTCCTGCTGTCATCAATAAGGGTAACAAGTTAGGTACTAAGGCTACAATAATCATTTTTATTGAACGGAACATAAAGGCAATCAATAACGCTGTTATGAATACCGAAAGCAATAATGATTGTAATAAATTATCAAGCAAATATTTAGTTCCTTTTTGAAATACAACTGCTTTACCCGTTATTGAAACTTCATATCTTTCTTTAGGAAAAACTTCATCAATTTTTTCTTGTAATTTAGATTCAATTACATCTAAATTATTAATTCCTTCGTCTTTTATAAAAGTGGTAATACGAGTATATTGGCCCGTTTCATCCACATAACTTTTCATAATATTGTCTTTACTATTTTTTACCGAATTTTTTGCAAACGATAAAATGAAAGCTTGTTCTTGTGAAGAAGGCAATTCATAATAGTCAGGATTATTATTGTAATATGCTTGCTTGGAATATTTTACTAAATTAACAATGGAAATAGGTTTTGACAATTCAGGAATAGAATCTATAGTTTCCTGAAGTTCATCCATTCTTTTTAAAGTGGTTAGTTTCATGACACCTTTTTTTCTTTTGGTATCAATCATAATTTCAATGGGCATAACTCCGTCAAACTCTTTTTCAAAAAACACAATATCATCATAAAAGGCAGCTTTTTTAGGCATGTCTTCTATCAAGCTTCCAGATATTTTCATTTTGAAAATCCCAAAAATTCCAGTTGCCAATAACGAAAATGCTACTATGTAAACAATTGTTCTTTTACTTTTAATTGTTTTTTGAATCCAGTTTAAAAAACTTACTGCATAACTTTTTTCTAAATGATCTAAATGACGTTCTTTTGGAATAGACATATAGCTGTAAGCCACAGGAATAACAAAAAGACATAAGAAAAACAATGCGATAATATTAATGGAAGTAACTACTCCAAACTCTTTAAGTAATTCATTGTTAGTTACAATAAAGGTAGCAAACCCAAAGGAAGTTGTAAGATTTGTAATCAATGTTGGAGTGCCTACTTTTGTAATTACCCGCACTAAAGCTTTGGCTTGATTGCCGTGAATTCTACATTCTTGATGGTATTTATTTGTCAGGAAAATACAGTTTGGAATTCCAATAACAATCATTAATGTTGGCACTAATGCTGTTAGAACGGTAATCTCATAGCGTAATAAACCTAAAAATCCAAATGACCACATTACGCCTACAATTACAATACACATTGAAATTAAAGTAGTTCTGAATGATCGGAAAAAGAAAAAGAAAATCAACGAGGTTATTCCAAGTGCAGCACCAATAAACAAGCTGATTTCACTAATAATATATTCTGAATTTAAAGAACGAATATAAGGCATTCCTGAAACGTGTAAATCTACTTTTGTTTCGGTTTCAAAAGCCTCAATAGCTGGAATAATTTTCTGTAGAACTAGATTTTTTCGTTCAGGAGTATTAACGATTTTTTTATCTAAATAAATCGCAGAACGAATGATTCCTGATTTATTATACAACAATCCTTCATAAAAAGGCATTTGAGTAAGTAATTCTTTTTGTCTTTCTTTTAAATAAGTGGCATCCGATGTTTTTGAAGAATCTAGTAATGCCGTTAATTCAAAAGTAGATAAGCTATCGTTTTTTTGTAATCTTTTTAAATCATTTAAAGAAATAATTACATCAACTTCTTTGTTTTTCTTTAACTGAAGCATTAATTTATCCCAAGAAGCGTATATTTTAGGAGAAAAAATAAGACTGTCTTGAATTCCTATAACGATTAGATTTCCTTCTTCTCCAAATTTTTCTAAAAACGAATTGTATTCTATATTAGCTTTCTCAGAAGCAGGCAACAAGTTAGCTTCTGTATTGGTGAACTTTATGTACTTCCATTGCGAAGCCATAAAAACCGTAAAAAGTGCAACTAAAACTAATAATCCTATTTTATTTCTTAAAATTCTACTGGCAATATAATCCCAAAAACTAGTGCTTAACCACTTTAACATCTCTCAAAAATTAGGCTGCAAAGGTATGTATTTTTGCTTAATTTATTGGTTTAGAGTGTAAGATTTAAGTTAATTTTAAAAGCCTAAATCCAAATAATAAGAAACTTTAATAGCAATATTAACATCAAAGTTAGGTAATTGATTTGGTCCATATCTGTAAAATGCTACTAAACCAAAACCTTTGAAAATTTTATTACACTCAACACCACTTTCAAAAAAGCCCTGTTCCATAGTTTTGTAACTGATACCTATGTGTTGATTGTTTTGATTGTTAGAGCCAATAGCCATTCGAGTAACGACAGTAAATTCTGGGTTTATTTTATAGCCTAAACGGATTTTGTTAAACGTATGTTTTAATTGTAATGATGCATATTTGTTTGAGAAAAATTCGTTGAAATACATGGTTTCAAAACTATTTTTACCTGCAAAAGTAATTCGTTGTAAAATAGCATCTCTGTTCAAATTATTAGGGACAATGCTGTATAAATGGGTTATTGGAACATCACCAAATGCAATTCCCGTTTGTAGTAAAACCGAACTTTTTTGACCTGATAAATAAGGCAATTCATAATACGTTTTAAAATCTATTTTAGAATAAGTAAAATCATTTTCTAAAACACCAGGAATAGTTTGTGTGTATTGAAGTGAGAATTTTGGATGTCTTTTTTCGTATTCAATTTTCCCCATTGGTGTTTGCATATAGTTGCTAAATGGATTCCACTGAAAGGCTAACTGTACTGCAGTAATATTGTAATTTGTGTATGATTTTCCTTCATTAACAAAAGTGTAATCAAACAGCGGTTGAATTTGACTGTGAGAAATTCCTAAATAACTTGATGTTTTAGGCAATAATTTACTTTCTAGAAATACCGAACTCATTTTATTGTTGTAAAATGTAGAAATATTAATAGGTCTAGGGTCGTAAATTTTAAATCTTCTAGAGTCTGTAACAAAATTGGTTTGCGCAATCTCACTGATGTCATCAATATAAGATGCACTTACCCATGTTTCTGTCTTTTTATGGGCTAAATAGGAAGGAGTAATTCCATATTTAATTTCATCATCTTTAAAGCCATAAGCACCATAAAATGCTACTTTATAGTTTTCTGATAATTTTGTATTTGTTACGGCTCCTATTCCTAGTCTAAATCCTTCAAAATTGTTGTATTTTACAACACTTCGTAGGTCTAAATCAAAAATTGAAACTGGAAAATAGCCATTAATTATTTTTCTTCCTAAAAATACTTTGTGCTCAATTCTCTCGGAAAGCGATAAACTATCGATTGAAGTATACGTTCTAAGTTTTCTCCTGTCGAGTGTGTCTTTTTTGAAGGCGTTCCAATAATCGTTTTCTTGTTTTAAACTGGATTGAGGAACATCAATTTTTACTCTAGGTCTAGAAATGGTAACTGGTTTATTGATTTCAATTTCAAATGGAGTAGATTCTATTGAAATATAGGCTTGGTCGGTAGCATTTTTACTTTCGGTTAAATCTAAATCCGAACTAAATTTTATAGTTCCACCTAAAACTTTAATATCTTCTTGATTATTTCCTTTAGAAACTTTGAATTTTCTGTTCTTTGGAAACCAAATATCAAACTCTTTTCTATAGTCAAAAGTATATGTTGCATTGATGTTTACAACGCCATATATTCTAAAATAAGCTTTACAAATCGCGAAATTAACAGCATCTATATATAATAATCCTCTTAAACGATTTGTATTTAGTTTTTTGGGTTCAAAATAAATTCTATAAGCACTTCTTCCATCAATCTTAACGGTGTCAATTAATTTATAATTGTATAATTTACGTCCAAAGTTTGAAATTGGATTTTGAACAGGAATTTCTAAAATTTCAAATGGGTTTTCATAAACCGAATAAGAAATTAACTTAAGTCCAAGGTATTCGTATACAGGTTGCTCAAAACCAGCCATTCTTGTGGCTAAAATGGTTTCTTTATTTTGAAATTGATTGTGTTGAATTAAATTAACTTTTTCTGTTTGATACAAATGTTGTTTTTCAGAAAACTTTTTGAACTTATAATTCGTAGAATCTAATTTCATTAAAGGCTTTCTTAAAAAGCGTTTTTTGTAAGTAGTGTCAATTTTTGAAGAAATACTATCAGGATTTGCTGTTACTTGAAGGTATTCATAGTTTTTGTATTGAAAACTTGAAAGTCCTTTTTCGGGATCATTTGATTTTCTGTTTTCAATTACTTTTTTAATAATTGTGTTAACTCCGTTTTCAGTGTATATTTCAGCTTTTTTTTCGTTTAAATCATTAATTAGTTTAATAGTAATGCTTAAAACTTTAGGTTCTGGATAAATTATTTTTTCATAGTAGCCTTTAAAATTAACTTTTATGGGAAGTTTATAGTCTTTAATTTCAACTGAAAATTTTCCTTCCCAGTCGGCATTGAATTTAGTATTGTTGTAGGTAATTGCTGCAAAAGCAATAGGTACTTTTGAATCAAAGTCAATAATTTGTCCTTTAATTTTGGTTTGTGCCACAAAAATGTTGGTAATGAATAAGCACAAAAAAAGCCAAAAATATTTCATGAAGCGAGGGATTTTCTACAAATATATTCAAAATAAAAAATCCCGAGTGTTAATCGGGATTTAAAATTTATACTTTCATGATTTCGGCTTCTTTTACTGCCAAAACTTCTTCAATTTTCTTGATAAAAGAATCTGTTAATTTTTGAACATCTTCTTCTGCTTTCTTGCAAATATCTTCAGCAGTTCCGTTTTTTTCTTCTTTCTTGATGTCGGTATTAGCATCTTTTCTGTGATTTCTAATCCCAATTTTTGCTTCTTCCGCTTCGTGTTTTGCTTGTTTAACTAAATCACGTCTTCTTTCTTCTGTTAAGGCAGGAATATTAATGATAATGTTATCGCCATTATTCATTGGGTTTAATCCTAAATTAGCAATCATAATTGCTTTTTCAATAGGATGCAACATGTTTTTTTCCCAAGGTGTAACAGTTAAAGTTCTTGCATCAGCAGCATTAATATTTGCAACTTGAGATAATGGTGTTTGTGAGCCGTAATAGTCAACAAAAACACCACCTAACATTTGAGGAGATGCTTTACCTGCTCTAATATTTAAAAGTTCTTTTTCTAAATGCGCAACAGAACCAATCATAGCTTCTTTTGCACTGTCTAAAATAAAATTAATTTCTTCTGTCATTGTATTAATTTTTTAAATTCTTCAAATTCAATTTTCGAATTCTAAATTATATGGTAACTGTTGTTCCAATTGTTTGCCCTTCACATACTTTTAATAAATTACCATCTTTATTCATATCAAATACTATAATTGGTAATTTATTTTCTTGACTCAATGTAAAAGCGGTTGTATCCATTACATTTAAACCTTTAGCTAATACATCTTCAAACGAAATAAAGTCGAATTTAACAGCATCCGCATTTTTTTCTGGGTCAGAAGTGTATACTCCATCCACACGAGTTCCTTTTAAAATGACATCAGCACCTACTTCAATTCCTCTAAGAACCGCAGCAGTATCCGTTGTGAAGTATGGGTTTCCTGTACCTGCTCCAAAAATTACAATTCTTCCTTTTTCTAAATGGCGTGTTGCTCTTCTTTTAATGTAAGGCTCAGCAATTGCTTCAATTTTTAAGGCAGTTTGTAAGCGAGTTTGCATACCTGCTTCTTCTAAAGCACCTTGAAGTGCCATTCCATTAATAACGGTTGCTAGCATGCCCATGTAATCTCCTTGCACTCGGTCCATTCCGTTACTTGCACCAGCTACACCTCTAAAAATGTTTCCACCCCCAATAACGATAGCAATTTCTACACCTTTATCGTGAATTTGTTTTATTTCGGCAGCATACTCGGCTAAACGTTGTGGGTCAATACCATATTGTCTATCGCCCATTAAAGCTTCA
>JBIKZB010000221.1:0-3709 GCA_044354955.1 Flavobacterium sp.
CGATTCTAAAAAATAAAGTAATATTGTAATAACTATAAAATAAAAATCTATGTATCAAAAACCTTCTGCGGCTTTTATTGCTGCATCTTGGATTGCATTAGGAACTGGAATGATTGGTTATTTAATCGGATTATTCAGAGCTGATATGCTATTAAACGAAAAAGGATATTATTTCACCGTTTTAATGTTCGGACTTTTCGCTGTGGTTTCTTTGCAAAAAATGTGTTCGAGACCGTTTAGAAAATATTCCTGTAACCGATTTATATTACGGAATTTGCTGGTTTGCCACCATATTATCAATTGTTTTACTAATTGTAGGATTATGGAATGCAACTTTGCTTGCAAGTGAAAAAGGATTTTATGCATTTTCATTCTTACTATCCATTTTTGGAGCCATAACAGTACAAAAAAACACAAGAGATAGTCAAGCTAGAGATACTAACTCACAATAATAAAAATTAACATTAGTTAAATTTATTTCAAATCCATCTAAAGAATATATTTTTCAGATGGATTTCGTATTTTAGCCAACCAATAAAACAACAAAACCCAAATGGACATTAATTTCAATAAAAACGAAGATCATAACAAACTTTTACTTTCCGATTTAAAAAACCGATTTGCCCAAGTGAAATTAGGTGGCGGAACCAAACGTATTGAAAAATTACACGCTGAAGGAAAAATGACAGCTCGTGAACGCATTGATTATCTTTTGGATGAAAAAGCAAAAAGCATTGAAATTGGTGCTTTTGTTGGCGACGGCATGTACAAAGAACACGGTGGTTGTCCTTCTGGAGGAGTTGTTGTAAAAATTGGATTTATTTCGGGCAAACAATGTATTGTAGTAGCTAATGATGCTACAGTAAAAGCGGGTGCTTGGTTTCCAATTACAGGAAAAAAGAATCTTCGTGCACAAGAAATTGCTATGGAAAATCGATTACCAATTATCTATTTAGTAGATTCGGCGGGTGTTTATTTACCAATGCAAGACGAAATTTTTCCAGATAAAGAACACTTTGGTCGTATTTTCAGAAACAATGCCATCATGAGTAGTATGGGAATTACCCAAATTGCGGCTGTAATGGGAAGTTGCGTGGCGGGTGGTGCTTATTTACCTATTATGAGCGATGAAGCCATGATTGTAGATAAAACAGGTAGTATTTTCTTAGCAGGAAGTTACTTAGTAAAAGCAGCTATTGGAGAAACTATTGATAACGAAACACTTGGAGGAGCCACAACACATTGTGAAATTTCAGGGGTGACGGATTATAAAGCCAAAGACGATAAAGATGCCTTAAATAGAATTAAAAGTATTGTAGGCAAAATTGGCGATTTCGATAAAGCAGGATACAATCGTGTGAAAGCCGAAAAACCAGCTTTAGAACCAAAAGATATTTACGGAATTTTACCAAAATCGAGAGCTGACCAATACGACATGTATGAAATCATCAAACGTTTGGTAGATAATTCAGAATTTGACGAATATAAAGGTGATTACGGAAAAACCTTAATCACAGCGTATGCTCGCATCGATGGTTGGGCGGTTGGAATTGTAGCTAACCAACGTAAAATTGTGAAAAATGCCAAAGGCGAAATGCAATTTGGTGGTGCTATTTATTCAGATTCGGCAGATAAAGCAACACGTTTTATTGCCAATTGTAACCAAAAGAAAATTCCATTAGTATTTGTGCAAGATGTTACTGGATTTATGGTTGGTTCCAAATCAGAACACGGTGGAATCATCAAAGACGGAGCTAAAATGGTAAATGCTATGGCAAATTCTGTAGTTCCTAAATTTACTGTAATTGTTGGAAATTCATACGGAGCTGGAAATTATGCTATGTGTGGAAAAGCCTACGATCCAAGATTAATTTTCGCTTGGCCAAGCGCTGAATTAGCGGTTATGGGCGGAACGCAAGCTGCAAAAGTGTTAGCGCAAATTGAAGCTTCTTCTTTAAAAGCAAAAGGTGAAGTAATTGATGAAGTAAAAGAAAAAGAATTATTTGATAAAATAAAAGCACGTTACGACGAACAAGTTTCACCTTACTACGCAGCTTCTCGCTTGTGGACTGACGCTATTATTGATCCATTAGAAACTAGAAATTGGATTTCGATGGGAATTGAAGCCGCCAACCACGCTCCTATTGAAAAACAGTTTAATTTAGGTGTGATTCAGGTGTAAAAAATAAATTCTCAATTTTGTCATCCCGAACTTGTTTCGGGATCTTTTTTTAGATACTGAAATAAATTCAGCATGACAAAAATAAAACCCTTATGTCAAAATCAATCTTCCAACCCTTCAAAACCAATATTTCAGGTATTTCATTACCCGGAAAATTTACGTTTCCATTTTATTATGAACCGCATGAGTTGAGCATTATTGCTTCAACTGAATTGCAAGCATATTTAGAAACACAATCTGATTTTGAACACAATTTTGGTTTACAAGAACATCAAGAAGGTATAGTGATTGGAAAAATGTTTGGTGTTTTAGTTTGTCAAAATCAAGTTGGAGAATTAGGCTATTTATGGGCTTTTTCTGGAAAATTGGCGGGTGTGAATCATCATTCCTATTTTGTCCCAACGATTTTTGATATGTTGCAAGAAGATGGTTTTTTTAGAAAAGAAGAAGAAGTTTTAAATGCAATCAATCGTCAAATTGAAATTTTAGAAAAATCAGACGAACTTCGAGATAAAAAAAAGCAATTAGAAAATACAAAAAACGAAGCAGTTACTGACATTCAAAATCAGAAAGATAAAATCAAAAAGCTGAAAATTGAACGCGATGAAAAACGAATTTCATTTACCAATTTATCTTCAGTAGAAATTGAACAATTAGAATTAGAACTTTCCGAAGAAAGCAAAAAAGAAAGCATTTTACTCAAAAAAATGACGAAATATTGGAATTTTCAAGTCGAAAAGGCTCAAAATGAAGTCAATTTACTTTTAGATGAAATCAATCAACATAAAGATGAACGTCGATTAAAATCGGGTGCTTTGCAACAAAAATTATTTGCTGAATATTCGTTTTTAAATCAATTTGGCGAGCGAAAAAGTATTGGTGAAATTTTCAACAATAATCCGCCTGCTGGTGCTGGTGAATGTGCTGCTCCCAAATTATTACATTACGCTTTAGAACATAATTTAAAACCAATTGCTATGGCGGAATTTTGGTGGGGACAATCGCCAAAATCGGAAATTCGTAAGCACAAACAATTTTATCCAGCTTGTAAAAGCAAGTGCGAACCAATATTATTATCGCACATGCTAAAAGGATTGGATATGGAAGCAAATCCGTTTCAGGAAAATCCAGCGGAAGGAAAAGATATTGAAATAGTTTTTGAAGATGAAGTTTTGGCAGTTATCAACAAACCTGCTGAATTTTTATCAGTTCCAGGGAAAATCATATCCGATTCTGTGTATCAAAGAGTTAAAGAATTATATCCAAACGCAACCGGACCGCTAATTGTACATCGTTTAGACATGTCAACTTCGGGTTTAATGTTAATTGCTAAAAATGAAGAAACGTATGTAAAATTGCAAAGTCAATTCATTAAAAGAACTATAAAAAAACGCTATGTAGCTTTATTAGATGGAGTTTTAGAAGAAAACGAAGGCTTTATTGATTTACCGCTTCGAGTAGATTTAGATGACAGACCACGACAATTAGTTTGTTACGAACATGGAAAACCCGCGCAAACTAAATGGA
>JBIKZB010000220.1:0-3709 GCA_044354955.1 Flavobacterium sp.
ATCTAAGATCATTACATCAGGATTGTGTAATAAGGCAGTTGCTAATCCCACACGTTGGCGATATCCTTTAGAAAGTTCACCAATTTTCTTATGACTTTCAGGAGTTAATCCAGTCAAAGCTATCACTTCATCAATTCTCGATTTGGCAACTTTATGTAAGTCAGCATTGAAAGCCAAATATTCTCTCACATATAAATCTAAATACAACGGATTATGTTCTGGTAAATATCCAACCGACTTCTGTACTTCTTTTTGTGCCAAAGTTACATCGTGTTCGTTAACCACGGCAGTTCCGCTATCGGCTGTTAAATAAGTGGTCAAAATTTTCATTAAGGTTGATTTTCCAGCACCATTTGGGCCTAAAAAACCTACGATTTCTCCTTTTTTTACAGAAAAACTAATGTTGTCTAACGCTTTTTGGTCTCCGTAATTTTTTGAAATATTTTGAACTTCTATTGACATAAGTTGTAAATTTTAGCAAAAGTAACTTTTTTTAAAAGAACTCAAATTTATTTAAAAAAGTATTTTTTAGTTTAAAATTTTTTTGTGTTTGCATAGCGAATTTTATTAAGTTCATATTTTAATCTTTTTAGTAACTCACAAAAAGAATAAATAGTAATTTTACAGTGAAATAAGGATTATGGAAAATAAAAATGAATTGCGCACCTGGTTAGATGATTTTCAGTTGAATCATCCCTTGGTTATTGCAGGTCCATGTAGTGCAGAAACCGAAGAACAAGTTTTAAAAATTGCACACGAATTAAAAAATTCGGATGTTTCTATTTTTCGTGCGGGAATTTGGAAACCTCGCACACGTCCCGGCGGATTTGAAGGTGTGGGAGAAATTGGATTAAAATGGTTGCAAAAGGCCAAAGCAGAAACAGGTTTGTTAATGGCAATCGAAGTAGCAACAGCTGCACACGTCAAATTAGCATTGGAGCACGATATTGATGTCTTGTGGATTGGTGCAAGAACCACTGTAAACCCATTTGCAGTGCAAGAAATTGCTGATGCTCTGCAAGGAACTGATAAAATCGTATTATTAAAAAACCCTGTAAACCCCGATTTATCCCTATGGATTGGCGGTTTAGAACGATTGTATAATGCGAACATTAAGAAATTAGGAGTTATTCACAGAGGATTTTCAACTTACGAAAAAACAAAATATCGTAATAATCCGGAATGGCAAATTGCAATCGATTTGCAAAATCGCTTTCCTGATTTACCTTTAATTTGTGATCCGTCACACATTACAGGAAAACGCGATATGATTCAAGAAGTTTCGCAACAAGCTTTAGATTTGAATTACGATGGATTAATTATTGAAACCCACATAGACCCTGATAATGCATGGAGCGATGCCGAACAACAAGTAACACCTGCCACATTGAAGCAAATATTCGTTAATTTAAAGGTTAGAAAAGTAACTGATGATGAAGGTGAATACAACCAAAAAATGGCAAAACTCCGCATGCAAATTGACGAATTTGACAGAAAATTGTTGGAAATTTTGGGAAACAGAATGAAAGTAGCCGATAAAATTGGGTTATTAAAGAAGGAGAAAAACGTAGCCATATTGCAAAACCAACGTTGGAATGAAATCCTAGGTAAAATGATTTTGGAAGGCGAAGAAAGAGGATTGAGTAGCGATTTTGTAATGTTGTTGTTTAAAGCGATACATCAGGAAAGTATTAATCATCAAGAAAATATATTTAAAAAATAAAAATACGAATATTTTTGTATTGCGGTTTTTAAAAAAATTGTATTATTGTAATGAAATTTAATAATAAAAAACAAAAAACAAAAAACAAAAAAATGAAAAAATTCTTATTATTGGCTGTAGCATTTTTAGGTTTTACAGCAAACGCACAAGTTGACAAAATTTATAAACACAGTGGTGAAGTTGTAGAAGGTAAAGTACTTAGATTAGACGAATATACTGTCGTATTCAAATATGATGGTGAAGATGCTGAAAATACATTTGGAAAATATGCAATTGAAAAAATTGTTTATGGCAAAACAGGTCGCGTTGAAGAAGTTACAGAAAAAATCATAATCAACGGAGAAGAAGATTGGGAAAAAGTAGTTATTTTAGAAGATAAATCTTATATTGCTGGGTTAAAAAAAGGTGGTGAAGTAAGAGGTAAAACTGGATTAATTAACTTTCAAACAGGAAATACTGGGGATAAAAAGGCGCAAAAGAAATTAAAAATGGATGCAGCTAAGCAAGGTTGTCCTTTTATTCTGTTAATGGCAGATAAAACTACTGTAGGAGCAAACTCTAATGCATTAGGAGGGTCTCAAGCAATTAAAACAGGGGTTTCTTATAAATACTAATTTTATAAATACAAATCAAAAGGCTACTTAATCAAGTAGCCTTTTTTATTTATAGTTTTTAACAAGAAACACTATCTTTGTTGAAAATAATTATTAGTTATCCTGAGCTTATCTAAGGGCTAACTTCTAACTTCTAATTTTGCATGACAGGAATTGTATATAAATCTACCGGAAGTTGGTACACCATTAAAACAGAAAATGGTGCTTTTTTAGAGTGCCGTATAAAAGGTAAATTTAGAATGAAAGGTATTAAAAGTACCAATCCTATTGCGGTGGGAGATGTTGTATATTACGATATCGAAAATACAACCGATGAAACTACGGGTGTAATTACGACAATTCAAGACAGAAAAAATTACATTGTTAGAAAATCTGTGAATTTATCACATCAAATGCATATCATTGCATCGAATATTGATGTGGTTTTTTTATTGGTTACCATCAATAATCCACCAACAACTACAAGTTTTATTGACCGATTTTTAGTTACTGCAGAAGCTTACGGAATTGAAGCTGTAATTGTTTTCAATAAAATTGACACGTTTGATGACCCAACATTAGATGAACAATTGTATTTACAACATGTGTATTCGTCAATTGGGTATAAATGCTTACGAGTTTCTGCCAAAGACGAAAAAGGAATTGAGGAATTAAAATCCTTGATGAAATATAAAGTTTCTATGTTTTCAGGACATTCTGGGGTTGGAAAATCAACTTTGGTAAACACATTAGAACCCTCTTTAAATTTAAAAACAAAGCAAATTTCTGAATCACATGCACAAGGCAAGCATACTACTACTTTTGCAGAAATGTTTGATTTGTCTTTTGGAGCGCAAATTATCGATACGCCAGGAATTCGCGGTTTTGGAATTGTAGATATGGAAAAACAAGAAATTGGTGATTATTTTCCTGAATTTTTTACAATAAAAGACCAATGCAAATTCAATAACTGCTTGCACAAAGATGAACCACATTGCGCCATTAAAACTGCTTTAGAAAATGACGAAATTTCTTGGTCACGCTATAAAAGTTATACTCAAATTTTAGAAGGAGACGAAGAGCAATACCGTGCCGACATTTATGATGCCGAACGAAGAGCCAGTGATGAGACCAGAAAATAATTGTGAATCGTAAAAATAAATTGTAAATTCACAACTCACAATTCACCATTATAATGAAAGCAGTAATTCAAAGAGTTTTATCGTCTTCTGTTACCATTAATGCAAAAATAGTAGCACAGATTCAATACGGACTTTTAGTTTTAGTTGGAATTGAAGATACTGATAAACAAGAAGATATCAATTGGTTAACTTCTAAAATAGTCAATTTAAGAATATTTGAGGATGAAAACCAAGTAATGAATTTGTCGTTA
>JBIKZB010000222.1:0-3703 GCA_044354955.1 Flavobacterium sp.
AAACACAGGACATAACAGTTGTGAGGTTTGGATGACGAAGAAGTTGTATTAGTAAGATTTGAGTAGTAAGAAGTAAGATAGATTTTATGTTATTAAAAGATTATAAAATAAACTTTTTCAATTCGTTAAAAAACATTCAAGATGAACAAGAAATCGAAAGTTTCTTTTTCATCCTTACTGAATATTTACATAACTTAAAACGAGTAGATGTAGCGTTAAATCCGAATTTTGAACTTTCAGATGCTGAAGTGGATAAGTGGAATGCCATTTTATCTGAATTACAACAAGAAAAACCCATTCAATACATCACAGGAGAAGCTTGGTTTTACGGCTTAAAATTTGATGTCAATGAAAATACTTTAATTCCAAGACCAGAAACAGAAGAACTTGTCGAATGGATTATTGAAAGTCAAAAGTCAAAAGTCAAAAGTCAAAAGTTAGAGATTTTGGACGTTGGAACGGGTTCTGGTTGTATTCCTATTTCATTAAAAGCTAATTTATCACAAGCAAATGTTTCAGCTATTGATGTTTCAGAAAAAGCATTAGAAGTGGCTAAAAGGAATGCGGAGTTAAATAAAGTTGAAATCAATTTTATTGAGGCAAATATTTTAGAAGTTGAAGATTTATCCCAACTTCCATCACCCATCATCCATCATCCATCTTCCTACAATATCATCGTTTCAAATCCTCCCTACGTTCGTAATTTGGAAAAACAAGAAATCAAGAAAAATGTCTTGGACTATGAACCGCATTTAGCTTTGTTTGTAGAAGATACGGATGCTTTACTTTTTTATAGAAAAATTGCGCAATTGGCTTTGAAAAACTTGTCGCCAAACGGATTGTTATTCTTCGAAATCAATCAATATTTAGGAAAAGAAACGGTAGAATTATTTGAAAATCTAGGTTTCAAAAATATCGAATTGAAAAAAGATATTTACGGAAATGATAGAATGATTAGATGTTCAATTTAGTTTTGTAGCACAAAGTTCCACGAAGATTTAATTTAAAAGCCTTGTGAACCTTGTGCCTTCTTTGTGTTCCTTGTGGTTAAATTCTTATTCATATCTCAACGCTTCCACAGGATCTAATTTCGAAGCTTTTATCGCAGGAATTAAACCAGAAAGAATAGTTACTGCAAAAGTTACAACAAATGCCCAAATAATTGCCATCCAAGGAGTTGTGAATGCAAAGCCAATAGCAGAAGCAATTCCAAATCCAATTAAAATTCCTAAAATAATACCAACTATTCCGCCTATTTGTCCAATAATTAAAGTCTCAGTAAAAAACTGCCAAGCAATTGTATTTCTAGTGGCTCCAAGTGATTTTCGTACTCCAATTTCTCTTGTGCGCTCGGAAACCGAAACCAACATGATGTTCATTAAGGCTATCGAAGAACCAAAAATCGTAATAATTCCGATTACCCAGGCTGAAATTCCTAAAACTGCCGTGTTAGAAAGTAACGTTTGAATCAAGTCATCGCTACGTTCAATTCCGAAATTTTCTTTCTCAACAGGACTTAGTTTTCGTACTCTTCGCATAGTAATAATGGCATCGTCAACAGCCTCATCTAAAAGCGCTTCGTTGTTGACCATAACATCTAAATCGTAGTTGATATTTGGAGCAGAAAATAATGAACGTGCAATTTGTGTTGGAATCAAAACGCGTAAATCTTGACTATTTCCGAAGGTGGAACCTTTCTCTTTTAATACCCCAATGACTTTGAATTTTGCACCACGAATGGAAATAATTTTATCCAACGGATTCATATTAGCAAATAATCCTTTTTCAAAATCAGATCCTAAAATACATACATAATTGTTGTTAGAAACGTCAAAGGAGTTTACGTTTCTTCCTTTTACTACTTCTAAACCTTTATTTGGACAAAAATTTTCGTCAATTCCAACTACTGTAATTTCTGGATCGGTTTTTTTATCCTGATATTTCACTTCAATAGCAGATCCGGCTGTAAACGATAGGGAAGTGGTGGTAAACGGAAAATTATATTTGTCTTGAAATGCTTTTGCTTCTGGATAACTAATGATAGGATTTACCCGTTGTTCTGCATCATTTTGATTGATTTCGGAAGAAAAATCGTATTGACTAATGGAAAAAGTATTCGCTCCCATAGAAGCAAAATCTTTCAAAATCGTGTTTTCTAAAGCTGAAACTACTGTTAGAATTCCAACTAAAGCTGTGATTCCAATAGCAATAATCATTACTGTTAATGAAGTACGCAAAGCCTGACCTTTAATTGAATCAAGCGCAATTCTTGTATTTTCTTTAAATAATCCTACCATAAACTATAAGACTAAAGTTAGAGTAAAATGTTACAGTATCACGGAGTTTTTTTAAACACATAGACACATTAGATTTGGATTGTGTGTAGTTTTAGGTGTTTCACTTTACATAGTTCACAAAGGCTATGTGTTTTGATGTAAAATGAAATACCTTTTTAGTTTAAATTTAAACTATGTGTCTATGTGTTTAAAACCCCAAAATAGATTTTTTATACTGCCGAATATATCCGATATTTGCACTAAGAAAAATTAAAATTGTCTCATTGACACATTTTCAAATTGACACATTACAAAAATGGCACAAAAACCAAGCATACCCAAAGGAACCCGAGATTTTTCACCAGCAGAAGTGGCGAAACGCAATTATATTTTCAGTACGATAAAAACCAATTTTGAAAAATTTGGCTTTCAACCTATTGAAACGCCTTCGTTTGAAAACTCAGAAACCTTAATGGGAAAATATGGGGAAGAAGGCGATAGGTTGATTTTCAAGATTTTGAATTCGGGAGATTATTTGGCTAAAGCGGATGCAACATTATTGGAAAATAGAGATAGTTTAAAATTAACTAGTCATATTTCAGAAAAAGCTCTTCGTTACGATTTAACGGTTCCATTTGCGCGTTATGTGGTGCAACACCAAAACGAAATTGAGTTTCCGTTCAAGCGTTACCAAATTCAACCCGTTTGGCGTGCGGATCGACCTCAAAAAGGACGCTTTAGAGAGTTTTATCAATGTGATGCTGATGTGGTGGGTTCGAATTCGCTTTGGCAAGAAGTGGAGTTGGTACAATTATATGACTCGGTTTTTAGTCAGTTAGGTTTAGGTGGCGTTACGATTAAAATTAACAATCGTAAGATATTATCAGGAATTGCTGAGGTAATTGGCGCTTCGGATAAATTGATTGATTTTACAGTAGCGTTAGATAAATTAGACAAAATAGGTGAAGATGGCGTGAAGAAAGAAATGTTAGAAAAAGGCATTTCGGAAACGGCGATTGAAAAAGTACAGCCATTATTCAATTTCACAGGGACCATCAATGAGAAAATAGAAAAATTAGCACAATTATTAGCTAATTCAGAAGAAGGAATGAAAGGGGTTAACGAGTTACAATTTATTTGTGATAACGTTTCAACTTTAGGTTTACAAACCGCTTTCTTGGATTTAGATGTTACGTTAGCACGAGGTTTAAATTACTACACAGGTGCCATTTTTGAAGTTGCTGCGCCAAAAGGTGTCGCAATGGGTTCCATTGGTGGTGGTGGTCGTTATGATGATTTGACAGGGATTTTCGGATTAAAAAATATGTCGGGAGTAGGAATTTCATTTGGTTTAGACCGAATTGCTTTGGTAATGGAAGAAGTTGGTTTATTCCCCGAAGCAGTTTTAGCGACATCAAAAGCGTTGT
>JBIKZB010000223.1:0-3690 GCA_044354955.1 Flavobacterium sp.
AAGAAGCATTTAAAAAATTTCAAGAAAATAATATTAAGCGAGATGGGCGCAAATTAACGTCAACACAAGTTATTCGTATTAAATTGAAAATGAAGCGCCAAGGCGAAAAATTCAACGTTAGAAAAACTGCAAAAGAATTTAGCGTTTCTGAAATGCAAATTTACCGCATTAAATGGGGTGAAAATTGGGGACATATACAAGTATAAACCGAAGCAATGCTTCGGTTTTTTTATAAACTCTCCACATCCTCCAAAATCGAAATTGCTTTTTCTTTCGTAGCGGCTAATTCTTCCGGTTTCATTTTTCTTAGTAAGGCTAACATCATGCTCATTCTTTGATTATTGGAAAAATGCTGCTTTTTCTCATCTAAAAAATGCCAATACAAACTGTTAAATGGACATGCTTTTTCGCCTAATTTATCTTTTACATTATAATGACAACTCCCGCAATAATTGCTCATTTTATTGATGTAACTTCCGGAAGAAACATAAGGTTTAGTTGCCACAATACCACCATCAGCATATTGACTCATACCACGAGTGTTTGGCATTTCTACCCATTCAATCGCATCGATATAAACGCCTAAATACCAAGCGTCCACTTCGTCAGGATGCAATTGTGCTAACAATGAAAAATTTCCAATGACCATCAATCGCTGAATGTGATGCGCATACGCTTCAGTTAAACTTTGGGAAATCGAATGTTGTAGGCATTTCATTTTGGTTTTTCCGGTCCAAAAGAATTCTGGAAGTGGATTATAGTTTTCTAAAGCGTTCATTTTGGAATAATTTGGCATTTCTTTCCAATAAATTCCTCTAACATATTCGCGCCAACCAATAATTTGTCGCACAAAACCTTCTACTTGCGCCAATTCAATGGTTTCTTGATTTTGATAATAATACGAAATCACACTATCAATCACTTCTTTCGGACTAATCATTTTAGAATTCATCGCAAATGATAAACGCGAATGAAACAGAAATTTATGCCCGCTAAACAACGAATCTTGATACGTGCCAAAATGTGCCAACAATTGCTCACAGAAATAGTCTATCAATTGCAAACTTTCGTTTCTTGAAGTCGGCCAATTGAAATTTTCAGCATCGATACTTCCAAGTGTGGTGATGTTTTGTGCTTCAATTTCAGCAATAATTTCATTCACATTTTTATGAAATTCCAAAGGAAATGGAATCGGAACCTCATTTTTATATTGATTACGATTGTTATGATCAAAGTTCCATTTACCATCTAACGGTTGATTGCCGACCATTAAAATACCGTGTTTTTTGCGCATCATACGATAGAAACTTTCCATCAAAAGTTGTTTTTTTCCTTTGAAAAAATCCGCTAATTCATTTCTAGACGTATAAAAATGTTTGGAATCTACTGCTTTTGTTGAAATGAAAAGTTTTTCGCCAATGGATTTCAATTGTTCGTCTAATCGATATTCATCGGGAAATTGGTATTCAAATTGTTCAATTTTATTCTTTTCAACCAAATCCAAAATCAATGTTTCTAAAATCTGTGGATTATTTGCGTCCGAAATTTTGTAATACAAAACTTGATGCCCTTTATTCATCAATTCTTCCGAAAAATTTCGCATCGAAAGAAAAAACGCCACAACTTTTTGAATGTGATGTTTCACATAATCCGTTTCCTGACGCATTTCTGCCATCACATACATCACATTCGGATTAACTTCATCAAACCAAGAATGTTCCGAATTAAGTTGGTCACCTAATACTAATCGAAGTGTTTTCATCTAAAATAATTCAGGAATTAACCACATTTTCTGAAATTTTCCATCGCCATCATATAGTTCCGCTTGGCGTTTGATGTTGAATTTTCTATCTCTTGGATCGTTGCCCACACCAGCATTGTACATCCAATTGCCATAATTGCTATGCACATCGTAATCTAATAACATACTTTCAAAATAGGCAGCACCAATACGCCAATCTTGTTCCCATTCCTTTGCCCAATAACTAGCCACATTTTGACGCCCACGATTGCTCATCCAACCTGTTTTTTGTAATTCAATCATGTTGGCATTCACAAAATGTTCGGGTGTTGTGCCATTTATCCATTGATTAAAGGCTTTTGTGTTTTGATTCCAAAGGTATTCTTTTTGCAAAATGCCATTCAATTGGAAAATTTTGTTGCCGTGTTTTAGCGAAATGTATTTGAAATAATCACGCCAAATTAATTCGAAAATCAACCAATAGGTGTCTTCATTTTTGACTACTTTTTTCTCAAATTGTTGCACTTCCCAATAAATTGTTCGTGCCGAAATACTACCATTGGCCAACCAAGCTGAAAGTTTTGAACTGTAATCTTTTCCGACTAAACCATTTCGTGTTTTCTTGTAAACAGCTATTTTTTTGGTATCCCAAAAGTAATCTTTGATTCTTTTTTTAGCTTGATTTTCGCCGCCTTTAAAAGGAAAAGCAGTTTTGTTCGGTTGTTTAAACTCCGAAGCTTCGGAGTCAAATCCTAAATTTTCTAATGTTGGAATTGTGGTTTTTTCTTCTATTATATTAGAAATTGGTTTTGCTGAAATAGCAACGGTTGGTCGTACTCGAATTTTCTTTTCCAATTGTTTTCTAAATTCGGTAAAAACTTCTGGGATTTTCTCCCATTCTTCATACGGAACATCATCAGGATGAAATAAGAATTGGTCGTAATATTTTTTCCAATTCACTACTGGAATTAAATTGCGAACTTCATTTTCTACATCTACTTCTTCATGCGTCCATTCGTTTTGAATATAAATGGTGTCTATTTGATATTTTGCTGCTATTTCCGGAATCAACTGTTCAGGATAACCATAATAAACTAATAATGTGATATTTTTCTCAGCCAAATTTTCTTGTAATTCGGCTACCGTTTCTAAAAGAAATCGAGTTCTAAATTTTTCTGTTTTTTTGAAACCATATTGAGTGGTTTCGAAATGTCTCGGATCTAAGCAATAAATACCTATTACTTTATCATTTTCCCTACAAGCATTGTACAACGAATGATTGTCAATCGTGCGCAAATCGTTTCTAAACCATAGTAATCCGTTCATTGTGTTATTTTTTAAACTTATTTTTAAATATATAGGTCATATAAGTTGATTTTAAGTAGAATTACTCTTTAGAATAAGATCATAAAAGATTTTAAAGATTTCTATTATTTCTTAAATCTGTGTTCCTTTTGAATTTTTATTCATTCTGCATTTATCACTACAATACAGTACTTCTTCCCAGTTTTTATCCCATTTTTTGCGCCATGAAAAAGGGAGTTGGCAGGTTTTACAAATTTTTTTAGGAAGATTTACTTTTTTATGAGCCATTATAACATCGAAGTTGAAGGTTTATCTGGTCGTGCATAATGAAATCGGTCAGATAATTTTGGAACACAATAGCCATCTAAACCATTAATTGCTACTACATTTCCTCTATCTAACTGCATCCAATTATCATCATGAAACAGTTTTTCATCAGCATAAATGGTTTCAATAGAAGCAATAATATGGATACAATCATTTTCTTCAATTTTGTATTCATTCACGTATTTACAAAGTAATTGTACTGGACTTCCTTTTACAAATGGTACTTTGTGATTGTCAATAAACTCTGGTTCTAAATTCGTTTTATCAAATTCAGAAATGTGTTCTTCGTAGCTCGATGACGTATGATGCGCATCGGC
>JBIKZB010000224.1:0-3671 GCA_044354955.1 Flavobacterium sp.
TGCGTATACCGTCGATTTCTTTAAAATTCAGAAAGGGGATAAATTTGCCGTTACTATAAACGAACGCTATATTGACGATTCAATATATGTAGGAGTTGAAAGCATTGAAGCTTCTTATTTTGAAAATAAAGGGAAAAAGATATTTGCCTTTCCCTACAAGTTATCTGAGAAGCAGAAGTATGAAGATTATTATGACGAAAATGGGAAGGGTTTAAAAAGCATGTTCTTAAAAGCGCCATTAGATTATTTTAGAATCTCCTCCCGTTTTTCGGGAAGACGTTTTCACCCAGTTCAAATGCGTTTTAAAGCACATAATGGAACAGATTATGCTGCACCTCACGGAACACCAATTAAAACAACCGCATCTGGAGTAGTAGAACGTACAGGATATACTGCAGGTAACGGAAATTTCGTTAAAGTTCGCCATAGTTCAACCTATGCTACCCAATATCTTCACATGTCTAAAATTTCAGTTAGAAACGGGCAACGTGTTTCACAAGGGCAAGTTATTGGAAAAGTTGGAAGTACGGGTTTAGCAACAGGTCCCCATGTTTGTTATCGTTTTTGGAAAAATGGTGTGCAAGTAGATCCCTTGCGTTTAAAGTTACCAAATGCTGAACCCATGAGCAATTCGCACAAACAAAAATATTTAGCACATATAGCTCCTTTAAAAAAAGAATTAGATAGTATAACCGCAGTAAAATTTAAAGAATAATGGCATTACCAAAAATAAACCCTTCTCAAACAGCTGCTTGGCAAAAAATTCAAGATCATTTTGAAAAAATGAATCAAACATCTATGAAAGATTTGTTTGCTGCTGATTCAGAAAGAGCTTCAAAATTTCACATCCAATGGAATGATTTTTTAGTGGATTATTCTAAAAACATTGCTAATCAAGAAACACTAGATTTGTTACTACAATTAGCAAATGAAGTTCAATTAAAACAAGCTATTTCAAGCTATTTTGAAGGTGATATAATTAATCAAACCGAAAATAGAGCAGTTTTACACACCGCTTTACGTGCTAAAGAAACAGCTAAGGTAATGGTTGATGGTGTTAACGTGATGCCTGAAATATATTCGGTAAAAAACAAAATTAAAAATTTCTCAAACGAAGTTATTTCGGGGAATAAAAAAGGTTTTACAGGAAAATCATTTACAGATATTGTAAACATTGGTATTGGCGGTTCGAATTTAGGTCCAGCTATGATTGTTGAGGCTTTACAATTTTACAAAAATCATTTAAACGTTCATTTTGTATCTAACGTAGATGGTGACCATGTAAACGAAATCATTAAAAAATTAAATCCAGAAACCACTTTATTTGTAGTTGTTTCTAAAACCTTTACTACACAAGAAACGTTATCCAATGCAGAAACAATAAGAAGTTGGTTTTTACAATCAGCAACTCAAGAAGATGTAGCTAAGCATTTTGTGGCGGTTTCAACTAATATTCAAAAAGTAACCGAATTCGGAATCAATCCAGACAACGTTTTCCCGATGTGGGATTGGGTTGGAGGTCGTTTTTCGTTATGGAGTGCCGTAGGTTTATCCGTTAGTTTAGCTGTAGGATTTGATAACTTTGATAAGTTGTTGAAAGGCGCCAATGAAATGGACGAACATTTCAAAAACGAATCATTTGACAAAAATATTCCTGTTATTTTAGCTTTATTGAGCATTTGGTACAATAACTTTTTTAGAGCTGAAAGTGAAGCTTTAATTCCTTACACGCAATATTTACAAAAGTTAGCACCCTACCTACAACAAGGTATTATGGAAAGTAACGGAAAAAGTATTGGAAGAGATGGAAAATCTGTAAATTACCAAACGGGAACAATTATTTGGGGCGAACCAGGAACCAATTCCCAACATGCTTTTTTTCAATTAATTCATCAAGGAACAAAATTAATACCAACCGATTTTATCGGGTTTAAAAATTCGTTATATGGAAATAAAGACCATCACGATAAATTAATGTCGAATTTTTTCGCTCAAACCGAAGCCTTATTAATGGGTAAAACGGAAGCACAAGTAAAAGCAGAATTCGAAAAGCAAGGAATTTCAGGAGAAAAAGCTGATTTTCTATTACCTTTTAAAGTGTTTACAGGAAATAAACCAACCAATACCATTCTTATTAATAAATTAACTCCAGAAACATTAGGCGCATTGGTAGCAATGTATGAACACAAAATTTTTGTTCAAGGAATTATTTGGAACATTTTTAGTTATGATCAATGGGGTGTTGAACTCGGCAAGCAATTAGCCAATTCAATTTTGGATGAAATAGTGTTAAAAGAAGTAAAAACACACGATAGTTCTACTTCATTTTTATTGAAAGCGTACTTAAAATAAGAAAATCAAAATTTATAATTAAAACCTCTTACACATTTTTTTGAGTGAGAGGTTTTTTAATTTCTTATATTTGTAACTCACAATAAAATATTTAGGTATGTACGAAACTATTAAAAATGTTCACTCTATTTTAGCTTATGCAGCTTTGGGATTATTGTTGCTGGCTTCATTCAATGCCATTTTTGGATTATCTTCTAAAAAATTATTTAAAGACAAAGATTTACGTTTGTCTTTATTTACCCTGATTATTTGTCATATCCAATTGTTAATTGGTTTGGTTTTGTATTTTGTTTCGCCTCTTGGTGCTGACCAATTAGGAAACATGAAAGATGCGGCTATGCGATTAACTTCGTTAGAACATCCATTGATTAATATTATAGCTTTGGCTCTTATTACAATAGGTTGGTCGAAACATAAAAAAGAAGAAAGTAACAATGGTAAGTTCAAAAAGATTGCCGTTTTCTATACTTTAGGTTTATTATTAATCTTATCAAGACTTCCTTGGGCTAACTGGTTCAATTAGTCTTTATAACTCATTTGTAATAGGTATAACAAAAACAAAAAAGAATGAAGAAAAACATCATAATTGTAGCGTTTGTGTTGCTTATTACAATATTAGTAGGCTTTTCTAATGAATCCAAACCAGGATTTTTTAGAAAGGCTTCTTTATATGATTCGATTAAGAAAAAAGATTCGCTTCGTGTTTTAGATTCGATAAAAAAATCGGATTCTCTAAAAGTTACCGACTCTTTGGCTAATCTTAAAACCAAATTATACAAGAAAAATGTAGAAGCTTCTCATTATTCCGATAAATTAAACGGAAGAAGAACGGCAAGTGGGCAAGTTTTTAGTAATAAAAAATATACCGCAGCTCATAAAACACTAAAATTTGGCACTAAAGTAAAAGTAACTAATTTAGCCAATAAAAAAAGTGTTGTTGTAACTATAAATGACAGAGGGCCTCATACTCGAAAAAGAGAAATTGATATGGCTAAAAGACCTTTTTTAGACATTTCTCATAACAATGGTCGCTCACCTTTACGCGTAAGTTTAGAAATTGTAGAATAACTTATTTCCAAGATTTAAACGGATGATTGCTTAAAAACGAATTGTAATACCGTTCGTTAGAAGTAACTTCATTTCCCAGCCAATTAGGTTTAGAAAAAGTTTCGTTTTCTGATTGTAATTCAATTTCAGCTACGATTAAACCCTCGTTTTCCCCATAAAAAACATCCACTTCAAATAGATGGTTTTCATAAAATACATGATACCTGGTTTTATCAATTACGCCATGTTCGCATAATTGTAACAACGCTTCT
>JBIKZB010000225.1:0-3629 GCA_044354955.1 Flavobacterium sp.
GTTCTGGATTATATGTAGATGCTGTTTTAAAAGGATTTGATGATTTCCCTGATATTGATGATTCGGTTCGAGCAGAAATTAATGCTAAATTTGATGCTTTAGGAATTGACTATTTACAACAAGAATTACAAGAATTAGATTCGGAATATTATCAAAAATTACAGTCTGAAAATCCGCAAACTTTACAAAATCCGCAACGTATGAAACGTTTTGTGGAAGTTTGTATTGGAAGTGGAAAACCGTATTCGAGTTTCATTGGTAAACGTAAAAATGTGAGAAACTTCACTCCTATTGTCATTGGTTTAGAAGCGGACAGAGAAATAATGTACGATAGAATCAACCAACGCGTTGATATCATGCTAAATGAAGGCCTTTTAGCCGAAGCACAAGCATTGTATCCAAATAAACAATTGAATGCATTGCAAACAGTTGGTTACAGAGAATTATTCGATTATTTTGATGGAAAAACAACCTTAGAATTAGCTATCGAGCAAATTAAAATGAATACGAGACGTTTTGCTAAACGACAAATCACTTGGTTTAAACGAACTGAAAATGTGAGTTGGTTTGATTATATGACGGATAGAAAAGAGATTATTAAAAAAATAGAATCACAGATTAAAAAATTATAAAAATGCCCATTTCACCCAGCTTTACTTCTATTTTAGAACAAGAATACGAAATCAATTTTCTGCAATGCTATCCAAATGGTTTGTTGAAATATACTGATTTATGTAATATTTTTCAAATCACTGCTGGAATTCATGCCGATTTAGGTGGAATTAGTTTTAGTGATATGCAAGAACATCACCAGGCTTGGGTAATGAGCAAAATGCGTTTAGAAATTATCAGCTTACCGAAATGGAAAGAAAAAGTTACTGTAAAAACGTGGATTAAATCGTTAGAAAATTCGCGTTCAACTCGATGTTTGGAATTGTATCGTGGTAATGAAAAATTAGCAGGTTGCGAAACCTATTGGGCAGTATTGAATACTCAAATCAGAAGACCTGAAAATTTAGCTTTACCTCACGAACATTTTATCAAATATCCAGAACACAGCGCTACTGAAAAATCGGTACAACGAATTAATTTAGATATTCCTTTTGAAAAAGTTTTGGATTACAAAGTACAATTATCGGATTTAGATATTGTAAATCACGCTAACAACGTAAAATACCTAGAATGGTGTCTCAATACCATGGATAGAAAATTTATTCTAAAACAGCACATAAAAGGTTTTGAAATGAATTTTCTAAAAGAATTGAATTGGAATGACGAAGTGATTATTTCGAAAAACGAAACTACCTTCACCATAACTAAAGTAGATAAGATTTGTTTCGCATTAGAAATAAACGAATAAAAAAAGTCCTGATTACTCAGGACTTTTTTGTTATTTTTTGATTACTAATCTAAAACCTTCACCATGAATGTTTAAGATTTCAACGTTTTCATCTTGTTTTAAGAATTTTCTCAATTTAGCGATATATACGTCCATACTTCTTGAAGTGAAATAATTATCATCTCTCCAAATTTTTGTTAATGCTAATTCTCTAGGCATTAAGTCATTTTCATGAAGTGCTAACATTTTTAATAACTCACACTCTTTTGGAGATAACTTAATTGGCTCATGCCCAGGAAAAGTTAAGAAACGCAGTTTAGAATTTAAATGGAATTTACCAATTTCAAACTCAAATTTGGTGGTATCTGGTTTTACTTCTGAAGCTTTTCTTTGGATAATAGCTTTAATTTTCATTAAAAGCACTTCTGAATCAAACGGTTTGTTTAAATAATCGTCTGCTCCTACTTTATATCCTTTCAACACATCTTCTTTTAGTGTTTTTGCTGTTAAGAAAATAATAGGCACTTCTTGATTCTTTTCACGAATTTCTCTAGCTAAAGTATAACCATCTTTATAGGGCATCATGACATCCAAAATACATAAATCGTATGTATCTTTTTTAAATTTTTCAAAGCCTTCCATTCCGTTTTTTGCTAACGTTACTTCAAAATCATTGATCATTAAATAATCTTTTAAAACGGCTCCAAAATTTGGATCGTCTTCAACTAATAATATTTTTTTTGCTTCCATAGTTTATAGTGTATATTTTTAATTTATTAATGGTAATTTTATAATAAAAGTACTGCCTTTTCCTTTTTCGCTTTCTACAAATATTTGACCGTTATGATCTTCAACAATTTGTTTTACATAGGCTAAACCTAGTCCGTGCCCTTTGACATTGTGTAAATCTCCTGTATGCTCTCGATAGAATTTTTCAAAAACCCTTTTTTGAGCCACTTTACTCATTCCTGCTCCTTGGTCAATGATTTTAATTACAATAAAATCTTTGATGTTTTCTGTCACTACGTCAATAATTGGTGCAGCTGGAGAATATTTAATAGCATTGTCAAGAATATTAACCAAAACATTAGTAAAATGTACTTCATTTAAAAGGATGGTATTTCGTTGTGCATTAAAATGTTGATGAACAATACCTTCTCTATCTTCTACAATTAAACTAACATGCTCTATTGCATCTTCAATAATTTCTGAAACATCACGAGGTTCTTTTGAAATATCTAATTCATTTTTTTCTAAACGAGAAATACGCAAAACATTTTCAACTTGAGCATGCATTCGTTTGTTTTCTTCTTTAATCATTTGAAGATATCGCTGCACTTTTTCTTTATCATCAATAATTTTTGGGTTCTTTATGGCATCTAAAGCTAAATTTATAGTAGCAATAGGTGTTTTAAACTCATGTGTCATATTATTAATGAAATCAGTTTTGATTTCAGAAATTTGTTTTTGTTTGATTAACTGATTCAAAGCACTTGAATAGGTTAAAACAATAACCAAAGTAAACAATAAAGACAGACTTGAAATTCCAATTAATGAAGAAAAAACGAATTTATTTTTTTGTGGAAAACTAACAAGTAATTGATATTTAGAAAGTCCCTCATTATCTTGAAAAACGGGAATACCATAGGTTGTATTGCTATTGTATTTAAAGTCCTCAGAACGTATTTTTGTTGCTAGACCATTACTATAAATACCAAACTCAAAAGGTGTTTTTACACCATACTTATGAAGTTCATCTTTTAAATACTTTCCTAATTCTTCAGTTGAAACCCTTTCTTGTAAAGGTTTTAACGAAACTACATCTTTGAATGTTACTTCAAAATTTGCTTTGTCTAAACTGGTAACGTTTCCAACTTTTTTTATTGAAACATCTGGAAAAGAACGAATTTTTAAACTTCCATCATTTATAGTATTTCCATTAAAAACTTCTGTTTTTCTCTTTGAAATGACTTTTCCAAAATTTAAAGCTTCAGCATTCTTATCAAAGAACGAGCCATTAATTCCGTAATTTTCAGCTACTAATGTATTTGTATATATTATTGTTTCATTCGTTTTTTTATCGCGTTCATAAAAATATATTTCTTTCAACTCTTCTTCTCTAGGAATTTTTCCTGTACTATCAATAATTTTATTGTAGTGATTGTAAAAAGAAACCAATTCTTTCTCATTAATTGTATTGGAAACATTTCCTAAAACTTGTTGTACATGATACTTAAATTCTTCTTCATTTTTATCCAATGAAGTAGATATCCAATACAATTGAACTAAA
>JBIKZB010000226.1:0-3628 GCA_044354955.1 Flavobacterium sp.
TGGGTCATTTACATCAGGTGACATAGATGCTGTTCTGTTGGTTGGACCTATGGAACCTGCTACAAATCTTGGCTTATCTGTGAATTCATCTGCCACTTCACGAGCGATTTTTGCTGATTGAAAATTAAGTTCGTAAACTAAATCTTCTAAATAATAATCTGCCATTCCAATAGTTGTTCCCGAAAAAGTATTGGTTTCTACAATATCAGCACCCGCTTCAAAATAAGCACGATGTACTGATTTTACAGCTTCTGGTTGGGTAATGGAAAGCAAATCGTTGTTTCCTTTTAATGGATGCGGAAAATCTTTGAAGCGCTCGCCTCTGAAATCTTCTTCTTCGAATTTATAACGTTGCAACATCGTTCCCATGGCTCCATCGAGCACGAGAATTCGTTTTTTGATTTCTTCTTCAATTTTTGACATATTTTTTTGTTACTCAGAGTTACGCTAAGTTTTCACAGAGTTTATATTGTTAATATGTTATCAAGAAATTGGACAGAATTTCCTTGAGTTATCTTTTCCGCCAAGACGGATAGAATGTAGCACCTTCTACAAGAGTAGGGTTGCTAAGCTTTCAATGGGTCTATTCCCTCCAGCTTTCGTGATAACAAACACTATGTTTATGAACACTGCAAATGTAGTAACAAAATTGAAATAATGAAATATTTTCTAAATTTTAATTAAAAAAATATTTTTTATAGATATATATTCCGTATTATTAATTTAAAACAGAATATAAATCTATAAAAAAATTTAAAAACTTTTATTCTAACGCTTGTTTCAAGTCGTTAATTACATCATTAACTAATTAAAAAAACACAAACAACAACTTAACCGCACTTCAAATAACTGATTAAAAAAAGTAGAACTTTGTTAGCTTAAACTGAATTTATAAGCACTACTTTGTTAAAAGATGTACATCTTTTACTCAAAAGATGTAGGGCATTTTAAAATAGTGACAAAAAGAATTGATTTTCTTATTTATCACAAAACTTATTTGTTTTATTTGATAAATTCATTTCACTTAAAACAAATTCCTAACCAAAATTTATTTAAAACCCCATTTAATTGTATTTCCAAAATGAATAAAATAAAAAAAAGCAAACAACTATTTGGAATTCAATTTCATTTCATACATTTGCAAACGAAAACAAAGAGGAAAAATTTGAACTGATTGCAACCTCATTAAAAAAATGCTAAAGCAGTATTCCTTACTCCTTTATGCAATTTGCAATCTTCGTTTTTTTCTCGCTTAATTTATAATAAATTTAATTATGGCTTATTTATTTACGTCAGAATCTGTGAGTGAAGGACATCCTGACAAAGTTGCGGATCAAATTTCAGACGCATTAATTGATAACTTTTTAGCATTTGACCCTGAGTCAAAAGTAGCTTGTGAAACGTTAGTTACTACTGGTCAAGTAATTTTAGCTGGAGAAGTAAAATCAAACACTTATTTAGATGTACAAACTATCGCAAGAGATGTAATCAAAAAAATTGGTTACACAAAAAGCGAATACATGTTTGAAGCAAATTCTTGTGGTGTTTTATCTGCAATTCACGAACAATCTGCTGATATTAACCAAGGAGTTGACAGAGCAAGCAAAGAAGAGCAAGGTGCTGGTGACCAAGGAATGATGTTTGGTTACGCTACCAATGAAACGGCAGAGTTCATGCCGTTAGCATTAAAACTATCTCATCAATTATTACAAGATTTAGCTGATTTAAGAAGAGAAAACAACGAAATCACTTACTTACGTCCAGACGCTAAATCGCAAGTTACTTTAGAATATTCTGATGATAATAAACCGGTTCGTATTGATGCTATTGTAGTTTCAACTCAACACGATGATTTTGCTGATGAACCAACGATGTTAGCAAAAATCAAAAAAGACATTATTGAAATTTTGATTCCAAGAGTAATTGCTAAAAATCCTCAATATGCTCATTTATTCAATGATGCAATTAAATACCACATTAACCCAACAGGAAAATTCGTAATTGGAGGACCTCACGGAGATACTGGTTTAACAGGAAGAAAAATTATCGTTGATACTTACGGTGGAAAAGGAGCTCACGGTGGTGGTGCATTCTCTGGAAAAGACCCATCAAAAGTAGACCGTTCTGCTGCTTATGCTACACGTCATATTGCTAAAAACTTAGTGGCTGCTGGTGTAGCTGACGAAATTTTAGTTCAAGTTTCTTACGCAATTGGAGTTGCTGAGCCAACATCAATCAACGTAAACACTTACGGAACAGCTAAAGTGAATTTAACAGATGGCGAAATCAGCAAAGTAGTAGAAAGCATTTTTGATATGCGTCCGTACTTTATTGAACAACGTTTAAAATTAAGAAATCCAATCTACAGCGAAACTGCTGCTTACGGACATATGGGAAGAACTCCTGAAACCGTAACTAAAACGTTTACTGCTCCAGGTGGTGAATCTAAAACATTAACCGTAGAATTATTTACTTGGGAAAAATTAGATTTTGTAGACAAAGTAAAAGCTGCTTTTAAAATATAAGAAATCCTTTCTTTAACAAAAAAACCATTCGCATAAACGAATGGTTTTTTTTATCTCTATACTCTAAAGGACTATAATGTATATTTTAAACTTAAAATTACAAATCTAGGTTGCACTCTGTAACTCGAAAAACTACTTGTTCCACCTAATTGACTAAAACTATTTGTATCTAAAGATTCTGTGTCTAACAAATTGGTTCCTGAAAGTTTCCATTCCCATTTACTACCTTTCTTTTGATACAATAAACTTGCCGTTAAGAAATCATATTCACTATCAATAGTTTTTGCTTTGTTTCTATTGTGAAAATAAGAATATTCCGAAACGAATGAAAAGGCATCAAGGAAGAAATATTCTAAAGTAACCGTTGGGCTATCAATGTAAATAACATCCGAAAAGTTATCGTTAATTGAAAAATTATAACCTACTGTTAAATTTGGTAACGTTTTATAATTGGTAGAAAAACTTAAATTATAACTCTGAGAATAAGATTCAATGGTTTGCAGTTCTGTTGGGTTATTATTTGGATTCGCATCTCCATCTGGGTAAACACGAATATTATTCGATTTAGACCAATTAAAACTAGCTCTAAAATTTGCTTTATAATACCGTGCAAACGAGCGACCATAATTACCACTAGCTGAAAAAGTTTCATCTGGAAAATTAGAGTTCATGTTTTCTGATGATGAAATTTGGTTTACACCAAACAACAGAGCTCTGTTTTTAATCGCTTCTAATTGTCTTGTATAGGTAATATTTGCGAAAATATTTTCAAAATTAAACATATTGTATTTAAAGTAACGCAACGAATGTACTTGAGAAGTTGAATTTTCTAAGAATCTATTTCCACTAAACAAACTGTTATAACTTGAAAACACATAACCTTGGGCCAATTTATTAATATCGGTAAAATTGTTGGTTAACGAATAATTATACGTTAAAGTTTCAGATTTTTTTATTTGCCACAACGCATAAATATCAGGTAAAACCTTATTAAATGATTGCTTGTTTGATGTTCCAAGTTGCTCATCATTCATATTATACTGATGCACACTAAATCCAGGATTAAAAGTAAATTTACCGGTCATGAATTTATAATGAACTCC
>JBIKZB010000227.1:0-3626 GCA_044354955.1 Flavobacterium sp.
AGTTTTATCCCAAAAAGATTTCCACGAATTCAATATGCATAAATTGAATTTGTATTATGTTACCATGACCAATTATGATGAAACGTATAAAAATGTTCATGTAATTTATGACAAAGACAATGTAACTGAAACCTTAGGTGAAGTACTTGAAAAAGCTAATAAAAAACAAATTCGTATAGCCGAAACGGAAAAATATCCACATGTAACCTTTTTCTTTTCTGGTGGAAGAGAAGAACCGTTTGTAGGTGAAACACGTATTTTAAAAAATTCTCCAAAAGTTGCAACATACGATTTACAGCCCGAAATGAGCGCTTTTGAACTAAAAGATGCTTTAGTAACAGAATTAAAAAAGAAGGAAGTTGATTTTGTATGCCTTAATTTTGCCAATGGCGATATGGTAGGACACACCGGCGTTATGGAGGCAGCAATTAAAGCCTGCGAAGCTGTTGATACTTGTGTAAAAGAAGTAGTTGAAACAGCATTAGAAAACAACTACACTACAATTATAATCGCGGATCATGGAAATTGTGAAACAATGATTAACCCAGACGGTTCTCCAAATACTGCACACACAACAAATCCTGTTCCTATTATTTTGGTTGACAAAGACCTGAAAAATATTAATAATGGTGTTCTAGGTGATATCGCACCTACAATTTTAGAGTTAATGGGGATTGAAAAACCCGAAGTCATGACATGTAAATCGCTATTATGATGAAGAAAATAATATACTTACTTTTTATTTCATTATTTTTTAGCTGTGTTGCCACAAAAGGCGCTGATGGAAAACCAGGAGAAAATGGAAAACCTGGCAAAAACAACGAAAAAGGAGAAGACGGTAAAAACGGCGAAGACGGCAAGGATAATACCAAAACAATTCACATAAAATAACATCTCAAATCCCGATTTTTTCGGGATTTTTTTATTGCGATTTCTAAAATAAAAGTTAAACTTTTTCATATTGATAGTATTACTATTATATTTGCACTATTAAAATACAAATTATGCCTAATTTACTTTCAAATGTAAAAATTACAATTAATGAAAAACTATATGTTAAAGATCCTGAGACATCGGATTTGGGCAAAAACATCTTAAAAAATAGTATTTTGTTAATTGACGAAATTGGCTTTGAAGCATTTACTTTCAAAAAATTGGGAGAAAAAATACAATCCAATGAAAGTTCAATTTATCGCTATTTTGAGAACAAACACAAATTATTAGTGTACCTTTCTTCTTGGTATTGGTCTTGGATAGAATACAATTTAGTTTTTGCAACTCATAACATTACCAATCCTGAAGAAAAATTAATCATCAGTCTTAAAATACTAACTCAAAACATTGTAGACGACAAAAACACGCCACATATTGATGAGTCCATTTTAAATAGAATCATAATATCAGATTTTTCAAAAACATTACTAACAAAAGATGTTGACGAAGAAAACAAGGAAGGTTTTTTCTTAGTATACAAACGTTTAATATATCGTTTAACCGAAACCATAAGTTTAGTAAATCCAAATTATCCTTATGCAAAAAGTCTAGCGTCATCAATAGTTCAAGGAGCCTTACACCAACACTATTTAAAAGACCACTTTAAAACCATCACTAATTTATCTGAAAAAGATTGCTTGTCTGACTTTTATATTGATATGATCAAAAAAACATTATTATGACACCATTAGAAAGATTTAAAAACTTAATTTACAATGATAAACAAGATGTTTATCAACTTTTAATATATGCTGTTTTAGCAGGTTTAATAAGTTTGTCAATACCATTAGGTATTCAATCAATTGTAAACTTTATTCAAGCGGGACAAGTTAGTACTTCTTGGATTGTATTGGTATTCATTGTTGTAATTGGCGTGGCTTTTGTTGGCGTTTTAAAAATCATGCAATTTAGAATTACTGAAAACCTTCAACAAAAAATATTTGTTCGTTCCTCATTTGAGTTTGCTTACCGATTTCCAAATATTAAATTCAACCAATTATATAATTTTTCGCCACCCGAACTTGCGAATCGATTTTTTGACACATTAACTGTTCAAAAAGGCTTTTCAAAACTGATATTAGAAATTTCTACTGCCGCACTGCAAATATTTTTTGGTATTTTATTATTATCGGTTTATCACCCGTTTTTTATATTTTTCGGAATAATATTATTGTTTATGCTTTATATTATTTTTAAAGTAAACTTCAATGAAGGCTTGGAAACCAGTTTAAAAGAATCAAAATACAAATATAAAGTTGCTCATTGGCTTCAAGAAATTGCAAGAAATCATTTAAGCTTTAAAAATGATAAAATATTTAATTTCTCATTACAAAAAAACGACAAGCTAGTTACAGAATATTTATCGCACAGAGAAAGTCATTTTAATGTTTTAAAAAAACAATTCATTCAGCTAACAGGTTTTAAAGTACTTATTACAGCAGGGCTGTTAATTATTGGTGGAATTTTAGTACTTAACCAACAAATGAATATTGGTCAGTTTGTAGCTGCAGAAATTATCATCATTACTATTATTAGCGCCGTAGAAAAATTATTTTATGGCTTAGAATTATTTTATGATGTAACAACATCCTTAGAAAAATTAGGTACTGTAGTTGACTTAGAATTGGAAAGAGATAATTTACCAAAAGAAGCTAGATACTACATGGAAAACGATGAAATTCGCATAGAAGCAAAAAATATTTTCTATCAATTTCCAGATAGCGAAACAGCTGTTATTAATGGAATTGATTTAACAATTAACAAAAACGATCGCATTTTAATTCAAGGAGAAAATGGTTCTGGAAAAACTACTTTACTACGTATTCTTTCAAGAATATTTGAACCTTCTGTTGGAACTGTTTTCTTGAATAATACAAGTTATAAAAAATATTGTATTGAAGATTTTAGATCAAATATCGGAGTAATCAACATTGACGACAGCCCTTTTGAAGGAACAATTTTAGAAAACATTACTTGCAATAATCCAACTATAACGAAAAAAGAAATAAGTCACGTTCTAGAAAAATTAAAACTAACAGAGTTAATTAAATCTTTGCCTTTAGGGTTAGATACACCAATGTTTTCGGGTGGAAAAAGAATAAATTCAGCTTCAATTCAAAAGATATTACTTGCCAGATGTGTTCTTACGAAACCTAAACTACTATTTTTAGAAGAACCGGTTGAAAAATTAGACAAATTTTCTGCTGGCGAAATTATAGATTGGCTAACCGCTCCAGAACAACCTTGGACATTAATAGTTGTAGCAAAAGGCAACTATTGGAAAGAAAAATGTTCAAGAATTATTACATTAGAAAATGGTCAAATTAAAACCATAAAATAATCATGTTAAATATTACAGAAAATAGAGTTGAAAAATGGATAGACATGAGTCAATTCAAATCGGCAAAAATATTTGAAGACAATAATGGCTATCGCATGGTAAAAAAAACCATTTGGATATTAGGTTTATTATTGTTGGTATTTTTATTCTTACCCTGGACACAAAATGTTTCAGGTGCTGGTTCGGTAACAACTTTAAAACCCAACCAAAGACCACAAACGGTTCAATCTGCCATTGCAGGTAGAATTGAAAAATGGTATGTAAATGAAGGTGACTATGTAAAAAAAGGCGA
>JBIKZB010000228.1:0-3597 GCA_044354955.1 Flavobacterium sp.
ATTCAGCTTTATTTCGTTATCTAAAATCAGGGTGCAAAGAAACAAAATCGATTTCATATACACAACTATCTTTTATTATTTTTTTAAAATTTCTTTATAAATTAATTCCAATGCTTTACTAACCGTCCTATCAATAACCTTTTCACGAGGTTGACCAAAATTAAATTCTTCTGTAAAAACAGCATTTGGCGTAGCTATAGCTATAAAAACTGTTCCCAAATCAGCCTGTGCGTCACCTTTAGCAGGACCCGCATTTCCCGTTGTAGCAATTGCATAATCAGAATTCAAAATTTGTTGAACTGCTTTCACCATTTCAGTCGCCACTTCAGCACTTACAACACCGTGTTTCGCAACAAGCTCATTTTCAATTCCTAATACATTTATTTTTGTTTCAGTAGCATAACTCACTATACTTCCTTTGAAATAATTTGAAGCTCCTGGAATTGCCGACAAAGTTGACGCAATTTTTCCTCCCGTACAACTTTCTGCAGTTGAAATTGTCAACTTATTTTCGGTCAATAACCTACCTAAAACCACCTCTATAGGATCGTCCTCATTATACCCAACAATTATATCATGTATCAATAAATCAAGCTTTTCAACTTGCTGTTTTATCTCATTTTTCAACAACTCTTCATTAGCTCCTCTTGCAGTCAATCTCAACCTAACTTTTCCTGGACTAGGTAAGTAGGCAAGTTTAATAAAATGCGGTAAATTATTTTCCCATTCTTCAATTTGCTCCGCAATCATACTTTCCCCACGACCATAAGTCATAATGGTTTGATGAACAATATAGGGTCGCTCAAATTTTTGAACTAAATTTGGAATCACCTCATTATCAATCAAGTATTTCATTTCATAAGGAACACCTGGTAGCGAAATAAAAACAGTATTTTCTTTTTCCATCCACATTCCTGGCGCAGTTCCTACTTGATTAAAGAGGACTTTTGCTTTGGTTGGAACTAATGCTTGTTCTCTATTAATTTGTGTAATTGGTCGCTTATAAAACCCTTCAATAATTGATTTTACATGTGCTAAAACAGCTTCATTTTCAACTAAACTATCTTGAAAATAATCACAAAATGTCTTTTTAGTGATATCATCTTTTGTAGGGCCTAATCCACCAGTTACGATAACAACTTCTACTTTATTTTGAAGCGAATGGAAGGTGTCTAAAATATGTTGTTTGTCATCTGAAATTGACAACATTTCATGCGTTGCAATACCGATTTTATCTAAAGCTTTAGCGATGTAGGAAGAATTCGTATCAACAATTTGGCCAATAAGAATTTCATCGCCAATGGTTACTATAGCAGCTTTCATTTGAATATTTTATGGTTTTTGGGGAAGTTTAATTAGAATAGAATTACAGTTTAAAATCTTTTTTTATTTCTTTTACTGCTAATTCTACTCTATCTTTTAAAGACTTGAATACTTCTTTAATTTCTTTTCTTTTACCTTCGGCTTTAGCCCAAGTCATGATTTGAAGATTTTCTTCATAAGCTAAATCCATCCCTAATAAATCTAATGTAGGCTTGATTTTATGAGATGAAGCATAGGCTTTATTATAATCTTTTTCATCTATCGCAATTTTTATAGCTCTAATTTCAGCTGGAACTTCTTCAAAAAATAATGTTACGATTTGCAATGCAAATTCAATATCATTTTCAGAAATCTCGTAAACTTTTGCTAAATTGTATTGTAAAGCCATAATTACCTAATTTGAATTTTAAACATCGATTCTCCTTCTATAAAACCTTCTAAAACATCACCTTCTGTAACTTTGGCAACACCTTTTGGAGTACCTGTAAAAATAATATCTCCAATTTTTAGTGTAAAATATTGAGAAACAAATGCAATTAACTCGTCAATTTTCCACAACATTAAACTTGTATTACCCTCTTGAACAGTGATTTGATTTGATTTTAACTCAAAGTTAATATTTTCTAGCGAAGAATAATTTTTTTTCGATATAAAGTTCCCAATTACCGCTGAATGGTCAAATGCCTTAGCTTTTTCCCAAGGCAATCCCTTCTCTTTCAGTTTACTTTGCACGTCTCGAGCGGTAAAATCGATACCTAAACCAATTTCTTCATAATATTTATGAGCAAATTTAGCATCAATATGCTTTCCTATTCTACAAATCTTAACCAAAATTTCTACTTCATGATGAATATCATTACTAAAAGCAGGAATTACAAATGGGTTTTTATTTGGTAAAATAGCAGAATCAGGTTTCATAAAGATTACCGGTTCTGTTGGTCTCTCATTATTAAGTTCCGAAATATGATCAGCGTAATTACGCCCAATACAAATTATTTTCATGGTTTTAATGATTAATAAAAAGTAATTAGCAACTATTTACTAATTACTTTTTACTAGTTACACTATTTAGTATTTAACTTTCTCAATTTAATAGCCGTCAAAACTTTTTTGGTGTATAACGGAAAATCAGCGTTTTGAATCCAACCAAAATAACCCGGCTCTTTATCAAAAACATCATCTACCAAAGCACCTTTGTGTTTTCCGAAAGTAAAAATTTCTTTTCCTTCATTATTTAAAGCAATGAATCCAGCAAAGTCAACTGATTTTTTTCGCGTTGTAAATTCAGATAATGATTTCATATCATTTTCTAAATTCTCATACCGATCTAATTGCGATTTTAAGATTTCGTATGTTGCCATTGTATCTGCTTCGGCACTGTGTGCGTTTTCTAAACTTTGTCCGCAATAGAATTTGTATGCTGCACTTAAAGTTCGTTCTTCCATCTTATGGAAAATCGTTTGTACATCGACAGAAACTCGGTTTTTCATATCAAAATCAACTTCGGCACGCAATAATTCTTCAGCCAAAAGCGGAATATCAAATCTGTCCGAATTAAATCCAGCCAAATCAGAATCTTTAATCATATTATAAACTTGTGTTGCTAACTCTTTGAAAGTTGGCTCATTGGCTACTTTTTCATCGGTAATACCATGTACCGCAGTGGTTTGCGGCGGAATTGGAATGGTAGGATTTACCAACCAAGTTTTGCTTTCTTTATTTCCGTTGGGGTAAACTTTAAATATTGAGATTTCTACAATTCGGTCTCTAGCTACATCAATTCCAGTAGTTTCAAGATCAAAAAAGCAGATTGGGCGTGTTAATTTTAATTCCATAGTAATTATATATCCTACAAAGATAATTGAAGATTTTTTTTATTTACTAATTCTTGAAAATTTATAGTAAATAATTATTTCGGCAACCAATAAATTAAAAGTCCAACCAGACCAGGCGGCAATTCTGTAGGCATCCATTGGTAAAGGTTCAAAAAAGAAGACTAATAGATATTTAAACAATCGAAGTGAAATTGCAGATAAGGTCAATGCAAAGCCACGGATAGCAAACTTTTGGTGTTTAATCACTTGTTTTTTCAAAATAAAATACAAAGACAAAAAAGTAAATAACATCCAAAAAGTTGACAATAACAAGAAAGAAACTTGTGCTAACAAACCACCATTTGCATAATATGACATTACCAAACCACTTGGTCCAGAAAGCAACAAAAGGATTCCAACATAAATTCTTCCTGAAATTCTATGTAATTTTATGTATTTT
>JBIKZB010000229.1:0-3589 GCA_044354955.1 Flavobacterium sp.
TATGATGCTCATTAATACGATGTGACCAGCAAAAATGTTGGCATACAAACGAATCATTAATGAAAAAGGTTTAATTATAACCCCTAATAATTCAATAGGCGCTAATACTAAACGCATTAATTTTGGCACTCCTGGCATCCAAAAAATGTGTCCCCAATAGTTTTTATTTGCGGTTAAATTCGTAATTAAAAACGTTAAAATGGCAAATGAAAAAGTAATGGTTAAGTTTCCGGTTACGTTAACTCCTAGTGGTGTTAAACCAAAAATATTTAAGAACAAGATGAAGAAAAAGATGGTTAATAAATAACTCATGTATTTCTTATAATTTTTTTCTCCAATGTTTGGGATCGCAATCTCATCGCGAATATAAATTACTAATGGTTCAAAAATACGTGCTGCACCAGTTGCAATTCCACCATTCTTAGCATATGATTTAGCCAAACGAATGAAAACAAACAACATTAAAATTGCAGTAATGAATATGAAAAGCACATTTTTAGTAATTGAAAAATCAATAGGTCTTACATTAGAAGGGTGACCTGTTTTCTCATCTTCATGAATGGTTCCTTTTTCATCTGTTTTATATATTTTGCCATCATGATGGTTTAATACATAAAAGTTTCCGTTTGATTCGGCTACACTTTCACCGTGATGAAATTTTGAAGAAGAAAAAACCTGAAAACCATTATCCCATAAAATAATAGGTAATGGAAAACTTCCATAGTGCTTTCCTTCTTTATTATCCGAAAATAAATAAAAATCGTGAGCGTCTAAAACGTGGTGTTTTGTAAAGGCTTTTACCTGGGATTTAATATCTGATGGTGCTGCATGACCATGTTCTTCTTCGTGAGCAACTTCTAAAGTTTTTGTAGCTGCATGAGCCTCAACTTTAGTTGAATCATTTGTAGGATTTGCAGTAGTAACAAACGGCATTAAAGCCATTGCTATTGCAAGTATAAACTGGAGTGGATTTTTTGAAATCACCATATCTTTTGTAAACTTAAACTTTAAGGTTTCTAAAATTTGATGCAAAGGTACATTTTTTCTTTATATTCCAAATTATATTATTGCGTTTTTTTGACTATTTTTTATTCAAAATTTTTGCAACTAAAATTGTTTCTATCAGAAGAAATAGAATAAAAATGATAAAAAAGTTAATTTTCTCAATTTTATTATCTTCAAGAGGAAGAATTGGCCTTACTAAAAAGAACGCAACCACCATTTTTATACTCGTTGCAATCATAAAAACCATACCTGTATTGTCGAAGTTTTTTTCAGAAATTTTGGTAACTATTATCAATATTACTGCCGAAAAAATAAAAAATAAAAAATAGAGTAAAGGAATAGAATAATAAAATTTAATTTCTTTCTCTTTGAGGGAAGGTAAAAAATTAAAAATTAATAAATGAATAATAGAAAGGGGTAAAACTGTAACTATTACTTTTTTTAAAATTACAATACTATTTGTCATTTTTATTCAATTGATTAACTTGCCTAATAACATTGTAAAGTGCAAGAAAGACTCCAACCAATATTATTGTTTTAGTGAAGATATTAGTTGAATTACCATATTTTTCATCTAACCATTTTCCAAAAAAAGAGAAAAGAAAAATTATAATCCCCATTTGAAATGGGATATTGATTAGTGCCAACCACTTGTTCGATTGCTTATTATTAGAATTCATTATTTAGTTTGAGTCCTCATTTAACTCATTTTTTTTTTATTTGATTCGTTGAATTCGAAATTATGAATTTCTCATTTCACAACTCGCTTCAAATCGTGCCCCTGGTTCAACGGCTAATTTACCAACTATTACTTCTCCCGTTATGTGTGCTTTCGATTTTACATTTAACATTCCTTCCGATTGTAATTTCCCAGAAAAAACACCTTCAACATCTATGCTTTTACAAATGATATCACCTATTACCTCGCCAGTAGAACCTATAACAATTTTACCTTCTGATGTAAAATTTCCAGTTAATTTCCCATCTAATCTAAAATCAGCTTGCGTTGTAATATTTCCTATAATAGTGGTTCCTTCAACAATTCTATTGGTTTTTCCTAATAAATGATCTTGATTTTTTACTTTTTCAAACATAATAGTAGGTATTTAATGTTTATTTATTTAACAAAATCCATTCTTCTAATTTCTTCTTCATTTGTATAATCTTGTAATCTTCGGTCGAAACAATATATACTTTATCTTTTACTTTGTAATTTTTATGCATTTGCAACACTGCTAATGCTGAAATTGCCAAGTCTTTGGTATCGAAACCATGAATTACAACAAAATTATCCGTTAAAGTGTAAATATCTTCAGATGATTTTAAAGTTGATGCATTCGTGTCTTTAATGTATTTTGTAATTTTATCGGAAAGGTTTTTAATCTCTTTGTCGTAAGGGAATTTTTTAGGAAAAATGATTTTATAACTAGTAGGAGGCACTAAACCAAAATTTAGCGCTTCAATTACAGGGATTTCCATTTGAAGTGTTTTTTCAGCTTCTTTTCCTTCGTCAACATTAGGATAAGTTAGGGCAACATAGTTTAATGCTTTTTTGTATTCTTCTACCCCTTTTAATCGGGCTTGAATTTTAGCTTTTAACATTTCAAATTTAGGCAACGATTCTTCACCTGTGAATTTAAAGATTGCTTCATCAACCTCAACCAAAACTTCTCTAACTTGATTATTTTCAAATCTTTTATACAAGGCATTGAAAACCAATTCTGGATTTTCAGCATCGGTGACTTCAACTTCTGGATTTTTTATAATTTGAGCATAACGACTGTCTGGATATTGAGACAAAATGCGTTGTTTCATATCAACAGCTTTTGATGGAGAAATCTGCTGATAAATTTTAAATAGATTATACATTGCCGGAAGAACTAAACGTTCTTCGGGTTGGTTTTTTAGCAATTGTTCTAAACGAGACGCTGCCAATTCATTTTCCTTAAACTTTTCTTTGTAAATAAGTCCCAGTTGATAATACGCAAAATTTCTATCTTTCGCCAAACTGTCTAAAAGTGTTTGATTGGTTGGAATTTTGGATAAATAAAATTCAATGTCATACTTGGGATTGATTTCTTTTATACTATCTAATTCATTTTGTTCAATATCTAAACTATCATTTTCTATTGTATTGGAATTACCTGTCGTACTTACAGAAAGTTTCCAATTATCGGCTAGTGAACGTTTCCCCCATCTGTCTTTAAATTCTTTTCTTCCGAATTCTACTGCAACAGGATTGTAAAAGTAAAAATTGTTTGATCCTTTGTCTGGATCTAAGCCACTAGGAGGCGTCATAGAACCAAATCCCATATTAATTTCCTGTAAATCTTTTTTTCCCGCAGTATTTAAATTACCAGAAGATGGGGTGTTGTTAGCATTTGCTTGAATATTCCCTTCTTTCTTGGCTTTTTCTGCAGCTAATTTGGATTTTATTTCGTCTTCAACTTTTAATTTTGAAATGTAACCTTCATAATACTTTTTCCTTTCTGGTTCGTTCATTGCTAGAACATTCAGAATACTATCGTTTTGTTGAGCTATAAACTCATACTTAATAACATCTTCTAAATTGGTTCTTTTTTTC
>JBIKZB010000230.1:0-3556 GCA_044354955.1 Flavobacterium sp.
TATCTGACACTTTTGCTACTTCCCATTTCCATTTTTTAGAGAATAATTGAGGTGCAAATTTTTTAACCCATGGAATAAACTCATTTTGAGGAAGAATTCGTTGCATTATGGCTACTTCTTCCATACATGGAGAAAGAAAATCAGTACCGCTTGGCTCCCAATTAAAAGGACAATTTTCATCTTTTAAAAACATACGTTTAGCATTTTCTTTAATACTGTTTTGCAAAGCAATATTACCAGAAAAAGCAGCATAATCCCAAGCATTTGTTAGTCCAAAGGCAGTATTAGAATGGGTGCCAACACGAATCGGATATAAAAGTTTAGGCAAAAATTCAATATAACGTTTGATAATTAAATCAATTAACGGACGAAGATTATCAGCTAATTCTTTGGCATACGAATCATTCGAAATTTCTAATTCGTGTTGTAATTTTAACAACCAATTCCATCCATAAGTTCGTTCAAAAGATTTTTCATGTGTTTTTTCAAAATAGGTAATTTCCTTATGAATGTTTTCTTTTGAAAGATTAATCGTAAGCTTTTCAATAATGACATCCTTACTTTTTAAATCTTTAAAATTAGATAACAAATACACTAAACTCCAATGCCCATGCACAGAAGAATGCCAATCAAAACAACCATAAAAAGCAGGATGTAATGCCTTTGGTGAAAGCAATTCGGTTTTATTCAGTAAAAGTTGATTTAGTTTATTAGGATATTCTTGCTGTAAGCATTTTACAGGTAAACTTGACAAATGATTTGCTTCATCAATTGTTAAATTTTGTGAGAAGGCGATACTAGTAACCAGAAAAAAAAGCACACTTTTCATAACAAATAGTTTTTTCAAATTTAGTAAAAACTTACCTTTGAAAAATAGTTAATTACAATGTCAAGAAAAATAAAACTAATTTGGGATTTTAGAGGAGAAGCAGCCGCTAAAACAGCAGAACATCATGATATTCATCTAAAAGAATATTTAGTTGAGGAAAAAATAACGTTAGAAAAAACAGGATTTGAAGTCTTGAACGAAATGCACGCTATTGCTTTTATTGTGGTAGAAGAAAAAGACATAATTAAATTTAGAGATGTATTAAAACCGCATCGTGGGGAAGTTTATATTGCAAATTAAATTATGATTACTACCACTATAAACATGTTTGGAAACAAATGTCCAAATTGCAACAAAGGAAATATTTTTGAAAAAGGATTATTGCATTTTAATTTTAGTTTCCCAAAAATGCATGAAAACTGTTCAAATTGTGGAACAAAATTTGAAAAAGAACCCGGATTTTTCTTTGGGGCTATGTTTGTAAGTTATGGTCTTGGCGTTGCCGAAGCTTTAATTACTTACTTTATTTGCATGCCGTTTTTTGAAGAAACGTTCGATTTGAGAATCATTCCGATTATTGGAGTTGTGATTTTAAGTTTAACCTTAGTCAACATCAAACTATCGCGAATTATTTGGATTTACATGTTTAAAGAATATTCTGTATAAAAAATTCCAAACTCTAATTTTTAAAATCAGAATTTGGAATTTTTATTTTTATTGGAGTTTGACTATTAATTCGCTACTTCACTAATAAACTTAATACGCATAAAACGAAGTTCTTCGATGTCATAATCGCCATCAAATTCTTTTAGTGCATCTTTAATATTATCCGATTCAGAATCCATGAAATAATCGTGAATTTCTTCTTGTTGGTCTTCGTCTAAGATTTCATCAATCCAATAACTGATATTTAACTTAGTTCCTGAATAAACAATTTGCTCCATTTCTTTTAGCAAACCATCCATATCCAACCCTTTTGCTTTGGCAATATCATCTAACGCTAATTTTCTATCTACGTTTTGAATAATATACAACTTCAAACCAGAATTAGCTCCTGTAGATTTCACTACTAAATCATCTGGACGAATAATATCGTTCTCTTCTACATACCTATTGATTAAATCAATAAAAGGTTTTCCGTATTTTTTTGCTTTTCCTTCCCCTACTCCATGAACGTTACTAAGCTCATCAATAGAAATAGGATATTTCAACGCCATATCTTCTAAAGAAGGATCTTGAAAAATAACAAACGGCGGAACACCTAACTTTTTAGCTTCTTTCTTACGTAAATCACGCAACATACTCATTAAAGCTTCATCTGCAGTTCCTGTAGATTTTGCAGCAGTTACAATCGCTTCATCTTCTTCTTCATTATATTCATGATCTTCTGACATCATAAAAGAAACTGGCTTTTTAATGAAAGCATCTCCTTTGTCCGACATTTTCAACACACCATAGGTTTCAATATCTTTAGTCAACAATCCATCTACCAAAACCTGACGAATTAAAGCCATCCAGTATTTTTCGTCAAAACTTGCACCGCTACCAAAATAAGACTGAGTATCGATTTTTTGGGCTTTAATCACTGCATTTACTTTACCTACAAGCGCTAAAACAACCTCTTTCGATTTGAACAATTGTTTGGTATCTCGAACTACTTTTAACAAGGTAACCACTTGGTCTTGTGCTTCGACTTTCTTTTTCGGATTACGAACATTGTCATCCATATCAGCACCATCACCATTGACATCATCAAATTCTTCACCAAAATAATGCAATAAAAATTTACGACGCGACATAGAAGTTTCAGCATACGCCACCACTTCTTGCAACAAAGCAAAACCGATTTCTTGTTCGGCAACGGGTTTTCCTGAAAGGAATTTTTCTAACTTTTCAATGTCTTTATACGAATAATACGCCAAGCAGTGTCCTTCCCCACCATCACGACCAGCACGACCTGTTTCTTGATAGTAACTTTCTAATGATTTAGGAATATCGTGGTGAATTACAAAACGAACGTCTGGTTTATCGATTCCCATACCAAAAGCAATAGTTGCCACTACGACTTCAACATCTTCCATTAAGAACATGTCTTGATGTTTGGCACGTGTTTTAGCATCTAAACCCGCATGATAAGGAACCGCACTAATACCATTGACTTGTAAAACTTGTGCAATTTCTTCCACTTTTTTACGGCTCAAACAGTAAATAACACCTGATTTTCCTTTATGTTGTTTGATGAATCGAATAATGTCTGATTCAATATTTTTAGTTTTAGTTCGTACTTCGTAATATAAATTAGGTCGATTGAACGAGGCTTTAAACGTATTTGCATCAGGCATATCCAAGTTTTTCAAGATATCTTCTTGTACTTTTGGAGTAGCTGTTGCGGTTAATCCGATCATCGGCACGTCGCCTAAAAGACGAACAATATTTCTTAAATTACGATATTCTGGACGGAAATCATGTCCCCATTCAGAAATACAGTGCGCTTCATCTATGGCCACAAAAGATAATTTGACACCATTTAAAAACTCAATATATTCTTCCTTAGTTAAAGATTCTGGAGCTACATACAATAGTTTAGTTACACCTGAAGTAATGTCTTTTTTTACTGTAGCAATCTCTGTTTTATTTAAAGAAGAGTTTAAAACATGGGCAATTCCATATTCAGAACTCAAGCTTCTTATAGCATCTACTTGGTTTTTCATTAATGCAATCAGTGGA
>JBIKZB010000231.1:0-3539 GCA_044354955.1 Flavobacterium sp.
AATATCTTTTTTCCTTTATTTTCAAAATAAGAAGCTTCAATACTTTCAACTCCAACATATATTGAATCGTCTATATAGCGTTCGTTTATAGTAACTGCGAATTTATCCCCTTTCTGAATTTTAAAGAAATCAACGGTATACGCATAAATATTTGCTAATCTATTCGCTAAACCAGCACTAACTCCAGCATTACTTAAAGTTTCAGATAAAGAACCTTCTATTTCTGCTGCCACTACTCTTCTTCGTAAAGTGGTTGGTTTTTGTTTATTTGATACTACAATTGAATCTCTAAAATCAACTACGGTATAATTAATTCTATCTTCAATATACACCAAAGCTTGAAGGGTGTTTGGCTTTTTCTTGTCTAAAAATAAAATATAAGGTTTCCCTGCTTTTATTCTTCTTACATTGAAAGAATCTTTTACTTTTTCAGTAACATCATGGATACGTAAACTATCTTTTAATGGAAATTTTTCTAATATTTTTCCAAAAGTATCCCCTGAACGAATAGTATCTTGCACCACTTTATAATCGTTAAAAGTAAACCCGTATTCTTTAATTATTGGTTCTTTTTTAACTAATGCTTTTTTGGCTTTCTCACTATCATCTTTTGAATTACAAGCTGTGAAAAGACTAATAAATAAAATGGCAAATACTAAATATCTCAATGTTTTGTGTTTTGTGCTATAAGCGATTATTCTCCCCAGTTATCTAATTCTTCTTTCGTCCATAACTCAGGAAAGAATATTCTTTTTTGGTATTTTGGTAACATATATTTTTTCCAATCACTTCCACCTGTAGCTTCGTGATTTCCTGGTACACTTTCTATATATTTTTTGGCTGCATTAAAGTGTCCCATAACCCAAGTAATATTTACGGTTACATCATAATGACGCATTGCAGCAACTAATTCTGGATTTTTTTGGTCTGCTTCTGGAAGTTGTTTAAACTTTCGCCACAAATTTATTGTGTTGTATTCTTCCATAAATTCTAAGAAAGTTTTTTTGTATTTTCTTTCGAATTCTAAAATTAGATACGATTTTTGACCTGTATGATAATCTTTTCCTGCGGCTTGCCAATATAAATGTTCAAAAGCGTGATCGTAAGGTGTATTTCTATCAATAGTAGCTCTAAAACGATTATCGATTAAGTTAATTAAGTCGGTTGAACTGAATTCAATTAAACGGTATTGAGCCGATTGAAAACCACTTGCTGGTGTAAGTGTATTTCTAAATTTTAGATATTGCTCAGGTTCCATCCCATCTTTCATAATATCAAAAGATGTTGTTAGCATATCAAAATAACGACTAATTCTGCCTAATTTCTCAGTAAAATAATCTGTTGATGGTTTTTCGGTATGGCACAATTGATCCATTTCCCAAAGAATCATTTTGAACAACAATTCGTTTACTTGGTGATACATTACAAAAACCATTTCGTCTGGCAATATAGTTCTTTGTGTTTGAAGACTTAAAAGCGCATCAGTTTGAATATAATCCCAATAAGTTATGGGTTTAGCCCAAAGTAAACCTTCTAAATGAGTTGATGTGTTTTGATTAATTGCTTCAAATTTATCCTGAAGTTGGTTTAATTGTTCCTGAATTTTTGGAGTTACTTCCATTATTTATCTACTTTTACTTTAAATGAATTTTTTAGCCCTTTAAACGCATCTAAATCTGCTTTTATAGAACCTATTGCTAAACTTGCCTTTACACGTATTGGAATTTTATTATCATCGTCTGAAATCCAAACAGTTAGACTCTCTTCTTCTTTGAATACTCTTCCTGCCTGAACATAGGGTCTGAATATCATACAAGAAACTTTTCCAAATTTAGTACTAATATCTTCTCGCCCTAAAAATTTTAACTTAAACTTTGTGGTTTCATCATCAAAAAACATATCTATTGCAATTGACTCATTAATTTTTAACTTATCAATTGAAGGATGATTTCTTAAGTAATAAAATGAAGATACAATATCTTGAATTTGTTCTGGTGTGGAAAATGTTTTTTCTGTTTTCTTTTTGTAATCTTTAACTACAACTTGGTTTTTATCTTGATTAAAAAAACCTTCTTGGTTTTTAGTATACCCACCTTCATCAATTTTTCTAACAAATTGAAACGGTTTGCCGGTTTCTTTATCAAAATAACTTTCGTAATTATCTTCTACTTTAAAAAAGAATTTAGTCATACCCGTTGTCCATCCTTTTCCAATTACATGATGTACTTTTCTATTGTTTTTTACGGCGTCTTTTATTTCTAGAGTAGCGTATCCAGCATTAACCATACCATAATGAATTCTAAGCCTCAACCATTCACCAGTAGTAAAAGCATTTTCTCTTTGCACAAATGAATTTGTAAAAACAAAAAGAACTATAAGTAAGATATATTTTTTCATATGTTTATAATTTATTTTTTAGCTGCAACATATGATATCGCTTTTAAAAATTAGGTTTGTTTTTTACAAAGTTTCAAAAATTGCGATTTCATAATTGTTTATTTATATGAAAATGCAAATTCTGTTCCAAAAATAGTAAAACAAAAAAACCCAGTCAAAAATATGACTGAGTTTTTATGCTATTAACCAACCAAAAACTATAAATTATGAAAATTTATTACAAATCAAGGCAAACTACCTCCTTGTTTTGCGAGTGCAAAGGTATATATGTTTTTGAATTATTCTTAGTTAAATTTCAACTTTAACATATTTTTATCAAAAACATTATTGTTTTGCTGTGTTTACATGGTTAATTGTTAATAATTTCGTCATTTTATAGCGTTCCTCGCAAAGCTTGCTCACGTTCAATAGACTCAAAAAGGGCTTTAAAGTTACCTGCACCAAAGCCTCTAGCACCCATTCTTTGAATAATTTCGAAGAAAAGTGTTGGACGATCTTCCACTGGTTTGGTAAAAATTTGCAACAAATATCCTTCTTCGTCTGCATCAATCATGATACCTAATTTTTGAAGTTCGTTGATATCTTCTTTGAATTTTGACATATGATCTTTTAATCTTTCTGGAATTGCATCATAATATGCTTGAGGAGGTGTGCTTAAAAACTCAATTCCTCTTGCGCGCATTTCGGCAACTGTAGTTAAAATATCATCTGTTGCAACTGCAATGTGTTGAACCCCTGGACCTTCGTAAAAATCTAAATATTCTTCAATTTGAGATTTTTTCTTTCCTTCTGCTGGCTCGTTGATAGGGAATTTAATTCTTCCGTTACCATTACTCATTACTTTAGACATTAAGGCAGAATATTCTGTAGTAATTTGTTTGTCATCAAACGATAAGAAATTCACAAATCCCATCACATCCTCATACCATTTTACCCAAGTATTCATTTCATTCCATCCCACATTTCCTACCATGTGGTCAATATATTTTAAACCAACCGGTGCTGGGTTGTAATCTGATTTATATTCAACAAATCCTGGTAAAAATGAACCTGTATAGTTTTTACGCTCTACAAACATATGCACAGTTTCACCGTAAGTGTAAATTCCTGCACGAACTACTTCACCAAACTCATCTTTTTCT
>JBIKZB010000262.1:0-2913 GCA_044354955.1 Flavobacterium sp.
CCAAACTGAATTAGCTTTTATATCTTTAGATACTGTACCAGTAACTTTAGCAGAAGACAAGATACCTATTTTTTTACCTTCATATAAGTCAGCAAACTTTTCATAAGTTAAACCAGCTGGTAAATATTTCTTAAGTGCTCCAAATAATTTTTGGTTTACTTCTTTATCAACTCCTTCACCTTCTTCGTCGACTTTATATTTTGTTGTAATTTTCAACTGGTCGTTCCCACCATACACTTTAGCTTCAGCACTTCCAAAAACTGCTACTAAATCAGCTGCAACATCTGGAGCAGAAACTGCTTTATCAAAACGTACCTGATAAGTTCTACCACCTACAAAATCAACACCTTGGTTTAATCCTTTAGTTGCTAATGATAAAATACTCAATACCACTAAAATACCTGAAACCATATAAGCAATTTTCTTTTTCCCTAAGAAATCGATATTAATATTTTTAAACCAAGTTCTAGTTAAAGAAGTTGAATATGTTAATTTTTCGTTTCTGCTTAAACTCCAATCTAAGAACATTCTTGTTACAAAAACGGCAGTAATAACAGAAGTAATAATACCTATTAATAATGTTGTAGCAAAACCTTGAATTGGTCCAGTACCAAAAACTAATAAAATAATAGCAGTAATGGCAGTAGTAACATTGGCATCAATAATAGATGACATTGCACCTTTCCAAGTATATGAATAATCTGTAGCTTCTTGTACTGACTTACCATTATCTAATTCTTCTTTTGCTCTTTCAAAGATGATTACGTTAGCATCTACCGCCATACCGATTGTTAATACGATACCTGCAATACCTGGCAATGTTAATACAGCACCAAAACTAGCTAAAGTTCCAAAAATGAATAAGATATTTACTAATAAGGCTAAGTTAGCATAAAATCCTGTTTTACCGTAATAAACCAGCATCCATAACAATACTAAAGCAAAACCAATAACGAATGATAACATACCATTATCAATAGCTTCTTGTCCTAATGATGGCCCTACTACTTCTGATTGAACAATTTCTGCTGCAGCTGGTAATTTACCTGCTCTTAAGATGTTTGCTAAATCTTTTGTTTCTTCAATTGTGAAGTTTCCAGAAATTTCTGATTGACCTCCAGTAATCGCTCCTTTACTTACACCCGGTGCAGAGTAAACGATATTATCTAAAACAATTGCAATAGCGTTTCCTTGTTGAGAAACTGCTCCTGTAATTTGTTCCCATTTTCTTGATCCGTTACCATTCATTTGCATAGAAACGGCTGGTTTCCCTAATTGATCAAAAGTATCTTTTGCATCAACAATTACACCACCACTTAAAGGAGCAACATTGTCTCTTGTTCCTTTTAATGCATATAAATCTGTAATATCTGGATTTTTTTCGTTGGTTTTTCCCCAAGCAAATCTAATGTTTGTTAAATTAGCTGGTAATAAAGCTTTAATATCTGCTCTTTTTAAATATCCATTGATGGCAGCAGTATCTTTAGTAGCAAATGTTCCTACATGTGGAGCACCTTGCTGACCTGGAGCTAACATTTTACCTAAGAAAGGACTATTATTTGCAGCTGTAGTATCTGCTTTATCTGTTAATAAAGAATCTATTCCAGTTGTTTTAGTAGGAGCCGCTTTAACAGCTACTTCTGTTTTCTTTAATGCATCTTCTACAGACATTAAATATTGTCCAACTTCTTCAATTTTATACGTTTCCCAAAACTCTAATTGAGCAGTACTTTGTAATAATTTTTTGATACGATCAACATCTTTAGCACCTGGTAATTCTACCAAGATTCTACCAGAATTTCCTAATAATTGAATATTAGGTTGAGTTACACCAAATTTATCGATACGCTCTCTTAATACTTTGAAAGCACTTTCTACTGATTCTTGAACTTTTTGTTTGATGATTGGCTCAACTTGTTTGTTGGTCATATCAAACTTGATAACTTCATCTAAGTTTCTATTTCCAAAAACATCTGCAGCCGCCAATTTTACATTTGCTGCATTAGCTGCTTCAAAGAAAGCATCAATATAATCTTGATTTCCTTGTTGGTTTGCTTTTGCATCAGCAAGTGCTTTTAGGAAAGCTGGATTTTTAGAATCATTAGCTAATCCTTTCAAAACATCTTTAACTGAAATTTGAAGGATTACGTTCAATCCACCTTCTAAGTCAAGACCTTTGTTGATTTGGTTATTGGTAACTTCTTTGTAAGTATGCCCTAAGTATACTTCTTCTTTCCCTATAGAATCTAAATAACGTAATTCTTTAGCCGCATCTCCTTTTGCAAAAGCTTTTGCATCAGAAACAATACTATTTGCTACGAAAGTAAAAGAAAGTTGGTACACACATACCAAAGCAAAGATAATTGCGAAAAATTTAATAAGTCCTCTATTCTGCATTATACTAAAATTTATTTATTCTATATTATAAAAACGGACAAATATATAATTTACAATAGGATTAAGCAATTTTATTTTGGATTAAAATAGCCTTTTTAATAAATTTTAATCGCAAAGCCTTATTATTACCTAATAATTAAACACTTACAACAAAAAAAAGTAATTCACAATCCTTCATTTATTGTTTAAAACTTATTAATTTACAGCAAAAAATGCAATCTTATTGTGTTCATAAAAAATGTCATAACAAAAAAAAACTGCCAATTTCTTGACAGTTTTTGTATTTTATTTTTAAGATAAAATTACAATACTGATTTCAAATCTGCATTCATGTTACGAACTGCATCTGCACTTTTAGCAAATAATGCTTTTTCAGCATCATTTAATTGTACATCAACGATTTTCTCAACACCGTTTTTACCAATAATACATGGAACTCCCATGCAAATATCTTCTTGTTCGTACTCTCCTTCTAAGAAAACTGAACATGGAATCATACGTTTTTGATCGTTTAAA
>JBIKZB010000046.1:0-9109 GCA_044354955.1 Flavobacterium sp.
AGCAACAGAAGCACCTGGCGCATACCAAGCAGATGTTCCTAACAAACCTGTTAAAGTAGCACCACCTACCATAGTGTCAGCAGCTACTTTATCTAATTCTTCTTGAGATAAGAAATTAGAAACTGGAACACCATTGTAAGATGCTAAACGTGTTAATGGAATCATTGTAGTATCACCATGACCACCAATAACCATACCTTGAACATCATTAGCTGGTTTATCTAATGCTTTTGATAAATAATATTTGAAACGAGAGCTATCTAAAGCACCACCCATTCCAATTACTCTATTTTTAGGTAATCCCGTAGCTTTTAATGTTAAATAAGTCATAGTATCCATTGGATTAGACACTACTACTATAATTGCATTTGGAGAATGCGTTAAAACGTTATCTGCAACTGACTTAACAATTCCAGCATTGATACCGATTAACTCCTCACGAGTCATTCCTGGTTTTCTTGGAATACCTGAAGTAATTACTACTACATCACTTCCTGCAGTTTTAGAATAATCACCAGTTGTACCACTCAATTGTGTATTAAACACAGTTGTTGTAGCGCATTGCATAATATCCATAGCTTTACCTTCAGCAAAACCTTCTTTGATGTCTACTAATACAACCTCACTTGCAATTCCTCTGTACGATATAACGTCTGCACATGTTGCACCTACGTTTCCCGCACCTACTATAGTTACTTTCATTTTATTGTGTATATTTAAAATTATTAAATTAAAATTGATATTGAACTCCCATATTTCCGTTGACAAATTTACCAAAAGCAATTGAACTTTGCACATAAAATTTGCTTATTTGATATCTACCTGAAATTTCACCTATTGCATTCCATTTGGTTTCTTCAAGCTGTGGAATAAGCTTATTGATTGGATCTAAAAATACTGAAGGTTCAGAACTATCACTATAAACCTTATAATTAAAATCACTTACATTAGTAATTATACTTCCGATAATTTCAAAATCCTTAATTTCTTTTGAAATAGCTAATTGAAAGTGATACGTATTAATTTTACTACTAAATCTATCCAATCCTAAATTACCAAAAGTTGCCGTTTGGACATCTAAAAAATCAAATCGGATTTCTTCATTTGAATAAACCGTTAGCAATGAAATATTGATTTTCTTTTGTTCTAACTTTGAAAAATACTGACTAAAATTATGCTTTAAACCAAATCCATATACCTGATAATCGCCTTTTTTAAGTTTGGTTCGAGTTGAATATCTTCCTACAAATTCAAATCCATAAGGCAATCCTACGCTAGCTTGCAAATAAGGATAAATCACTACTTCTTGATTAATTCCTTCAGGAGTTTTAAATCGCACTTGTTGACCATCTAAATCTCCTACTAAATAAACTTGATTATCATTTCCTAAAGTAGAAGGAACAACTGCGGTTTCTGCATTTTCTATTTCAAAAAATAGAAAATCATCATTACTTATTTGAAATTCTCTATCCCTTTTAGGAACAAAAAAAGTATTTACATGTAAACCTAAATCAACTTTCCATTTTTCTTTTTTCTTTGCCGAATTCATCCAAGATGAAGAAGCTTGATAAACCGCTGCATCTGTTGCAGGAGTAATATACTGACCCGAATAGAAAAGGGCATCTGTTAACAGATACCCTATTTGTTCATTTACAGTCTGAGCCTTACTTTTTTGTGTAAAAAAGAAAGCAGCAAATAATCCTATTATTATACCCGATTTACGCATCAATTTTAGCGTAAGAGGCATTCTTTTCAATAAACTCTCTACGAGGCGGTACCTCATCACCCATCAACATTGAGAAAACTCTATCCGCTTCAGCCAAACTATCAATTGTAACTTGTCTGAACGTTCTGTTTTCTGGATTAAGAGTAGTATCCCACAATTGTTCTGCATTCATTTCCCCAAGACCTTTATAACGTTGAATAGCAGCATTCCCTCCCATTCTTTCATTAGCAACATCACGTTGAACGTCGTTCCATGCATACTCTTTTTTATTTCCTTTTTTTACTAAATATAAAGGTGGAGCTGCAATGTATACGTGACCTTTTTCAATAAGTTCCTTCATATAACGGAAAAAGAAAGTTAAAATCAAAGTTGAGATGTGAGAACCATCGACATCGGCATCACACATAATCACAACTTTGTGGTAACGTAATTTTTCTAAATTTAAAGCTTTTGAATCTTCAGCAGTTCCTATTGTAACTCCTAATGCGGTAAAAATATTACGAATTTCTTCGTTTTCAAATACTTTATGTTGCATTGCTTTTTCCACATTCAAAATTTTACCACGTAAAGGTAAAATTGCTTGGAAAAATCGGTCACGACCTTGTTTAGCTGTTCCACCTGCCGAATCTCCCTCGACAAGGAAAATTTCACATTTTGCTGGATCTTGCTCAGAACAATCTGATAATTTACCTGGCAATCCTCCGCCACCCATAACGGTTTTACGTTGCACCATTTCACGTGCTTTTTTAGCAGCATGACGAGCTTGAGCAGCCAAAATTACTTTTTGAACAATGATTTTAGCATCATTTGGATTTTCTTCCAAATAATTTTCTAACATCTCAGAAACAGCTTGAGAAACTGGAGAAACTACTTCTCTATTTCCTAATTTGGTTTTCGTTTGACCTTCGAACTGTGGTTCTTGCACTTTTACCGAAATAATAGCTGTTAAACCTTCACGGAAGTCATCTCCTGAAATTTCAAATTTTAATTTATCTAACAATCCAGAAGCGTCTGCATATTTTTTCAACGTACGAGTTAACCCCATACGGAAACCTTGTAAATGCGTTCCTCCTTCGTGTGTATTGATATTATTTACATAAGAGAAAATATTCTCCGTATAACTTGTATTATAAATTAAAGCAACTTCAACAGGAATTTCGCTTTTTTCATGTTCCATGCTAATTACATGAGAAATGATTGGTTCGCGATTTCCATCTAAAAACTTAACAAATTCTTTTAGTCCTTCTTGTGAATGGAATGTTTCCACAGGTTGAGAACCATCATCCGCTAAATGTCTTTTATCCGTTAGTGTGATTGTAATTCCTTTATTCAAGAAAGAAAGCTCACGCAAACGGGCTGCTAATGTATCGTAAGAATATTCTAAAGTTTGGGTAAAAATGGTAGCATCTGGTTTAAAGGTAACCATAGTACCTCTTTTATCTGTAGTTCCAATTTGTTTTACTGGATATAAAGCTTTACCTCTTTCGTATTCTTGCTCATAGATTTTACCTTCACGATAAACCGTTGCACGTAAATGGTCAGAAAGTGCGTTAACACACGAAACCCCAACACCATGCAAACCTCCAGAAACCTTATAAGAATCTTTATCAAACTTACCTCCTGCTCCAATTTTAGTCATTACAACTTCTAGTGCAGAAACACCTTCTTTTTTGTGTAAATCAACTGGAATACCACGACCGTTATCTTCAACTGAAATGGAATTATCTTCGTTTATTGCTACATAAATAGTATCACAATGTCCAGCTAACGCCTCATCAATAGAGTTATCAACCACTTCATACACTAAATGGTGTAATCCACGAACTCCAGTATCTCCAATATACATGGAAGGACGCATTCTTACGTGCTCCATTCCCTCTAAGGCCTGAATACTATCCGCAGAATAACCACTTTTCTTATTTTCTTCACTCATAATATTTGTGCTAAATAAAGTATTTTTATATCAACAAATATAACTAATTAGAAGAAAAGAAGAAACAAAAACCAATCGAACACACCTCTAAGTTATTAACATTTGTTAATTTCAAATAAAAAGCGCTTAAATCGAATAAAAACTAGCTTATTTTGAATTTTTACACTTTTTTTGATTTTAGCGAAATAGAATAAAAACAAAAAACCTCTTTAAAACTCAATTAAAGAGGCTTTTAAAAATCAACAAACCAAAAAACTTAAAAAATCAAAACCATATTTTCTCTAATTCCACTGAAATCGACACATCTGCCTTAACGTGGGCAGCATTGGCTCTACCACTTGGATCTTGGTTTTCTTGCCATTTTGGAATCCATTTACGAACCGTTTGAGCCGCACTTTCTTGTGGAAAATGTTTATGAAATATGCTTCTGTAATAAAAAGCCTCTTTTGTAACTGGCGTATTATAAGGAAAGAACAGTTTTGCTTTTTCAAATTCTTCATCAGTTACCTGACTTGAACAATACTCAATTAAAGTATCAATCCAGTTGTAACCTACTCCATCAGAAAATTGTTCTTTCTGACGCCATAAAATCTCTTCGGGCAAAAAGGGTTTTTCAGGTGTATCAAATGCTTTTCTTAAAATATATTTTTCAATTCCGTCGTACGATTTTGGCATTTTTTCTTCAGGTTGAATTTTGATAGCTAAATCCAAAAATGCTTTATCTAAAAATGGAACCCTTGCTTCTAATCCGTGCGCCATGGTTGATTTATCGGCACGAAGTAAATCGGCAGTAAATAGCTTTTGAACGCGTTCAATGGTTTCTTTTTGAAAATCTAATATGGATGGCGCATTTCTAAAATACAAATAACCTCCGAAAATTTCATCTGCTCCTTCACCTGATAATACCATTTTTATCCCATTTTCCTTGATTGCTTTCGACAAGAAATACATTGGTGTACTCGCACGAATTGACGTTACATCATACGTTTCCAAATGCCAAATCAATTTATCTAAAATTTCGATTCCTTGCTCCACTGTGAAATGAATTTCATGATGCGTAGTTCCGATGAAATCCGCTACTTTTTTTGCAGCAATTAAATCTGGCGCCGAAGCATCTAATCCGATAGAAAACGAATGCAATTCTTGCCCACTTCCTTCTAACAATCTTGACGTTATTGATGCGATTAACGATGAATCTAATCCACCCGAAAGCAATACTCCAAAAGGCACATCGCACATTAATCGTTTTTCTACCGCTTGTGTCAAACTTGATTGCAAAGCTTGTAAATCTAATTTTTCAACTGCGGTTTCATGCGCTTCCCATTCTGGTTTATAATATTTCACAAAACCTGTTTTTTCAGTATAATAATGTCCAGGAGGAAAAGTTGAAAACGACTTACATTGGTCGGTAATAGCTTTCATTTCTGAAGCAAAATACAAACGACCTCTTTCATCCATTCCATAATACAAAGGTTTTACTCCAAGCGGGTCACGAGCCACAATGTAATCATCTCCATCAATAACGACTAATGCGAAAATTCCGTCTAACATATCGCAGAAATCATACCCAAATTCTTCATACAAATGCACAATAACTTCTGAATCGGATGTGGTTCTAAATGTATGATGTTTTAAAGTTGTTTCTCTTAATTTTTTGTGATTGTATATTTCGCCATTATGTACCATCCAAGCGGAATCGGTTCCTTGAATCGGTTGTTTTCCAGTGTGTAAATCGACAATTGACAAACGCTCGTGCGCCAAAACATGTCCTTTCTCAGTTACATGAATATCACTTTCATCTGGACCACGATGGCTCATTCTTTTTGATAATTGCTGCACTAATGCTTCTTCTTTTCCTTTTCCTATAATGGCTAATATTCCGCACATAACTTTTTAGTTTAAGAGTTGATAAGTTTAAGTGATATTTTAGATTCACTTAATTTGATGAAGCAAAATTGAAAATATAAGTTTTAATAATAAACCATAAAATTAATTTTAGTTATAATTTTAAACTAATAAATGCTTTTTTAATTATATTATAAATCAGAAAGACTGTTTTTAATTCGATTTGGTTACAAATCATAAAAAACCACTCGAGAGAGTGGCGTTTGTTTTATTCAATGGATTTAATTTGGAATCGATTGGTATTGATCATAACCTCATCTCCGAGACTTTTTCCCATTAATTGACTTCCTAATGGCGATTGTGGTGAAACGGCAATAATGGTTTTATTTTCGAGTTGGATTTTTGGTAAAGCGGCGCTGATATAAAACAACATTTCATTGGTTTGAACCAAACTTCCAAGTGCTACTTTATTATGAATTGCCTCTGCATCAATTTTATCGACGCTATTCTTTTGACCGATGATTTCCGCTAATTTTTGATTGAGTTTTTCTTGTTCTAAATGCATCATCGACAAAGCGGTTTCATGCTTATCACCAGCCGAACCTTTTGCATCGTTTTGTGCATCTTGAGCCAAATCGGAAATCATAAAACGCAATTCGCTTATTTTTTCAGATAATAGGTTTTGATAATGGGATTTTATTTTTTGTTTGAATGTCATGGTTTAACCGCTAAGGACGCTAAGAAGGCGCTAAGAACGCAAGGATTATTATTTTGAATCTAATATTTCATATAACTTTTCATAACCACCACATTGACCAAAATATGATATATCCTTTTGTGTTCCAATAATATCAAATTGTCTACAAGTAAAACATACTTTAGCAATACCAATGATTTTCTGCTCTTTATAAAATACTAAAATGTCTCTATAAATTGGAACACATGCCGCAGCAAAACTTGAATCACATTTTGTTTCACTAAAAACAGAATTTATTTCATTATAAAACTTTTTATCTATCTGATTTTTAGAATATCCAAATTTTAATATGTTCTTGATAAAATTTTCATCATTGACTTTTTTTGGGTAATCATTACTAATCAAGTTTAAATAATTATACTCTTCAGATTCATCATCAACACCTTCTAACCTTCTGACTTCTTTAAGTATTTCACTGTCTTCAATATCTTTGAAATAATAATCAACATTATCAAAATCAAAAAAAATCTTATTATTTGACTTTATTGATTCTGAATTCGCAATTGTTGATTCTGAATTCACAATTTTAGTTTCAGAATTCTTACAATTCAAAAAACTAAAACAAATAATTAGAAAAAGATGTTTATTCATAAAACAATTATTAAAGAGATGCTTTCAGCATGACAAACGTTGTGGAAAAACCTAATAAAACCAATTACTCAACTTCAAAATTCGTTGTTCAAAATTGAATATTCAACGTTTTTTAATATTGAACAACGAACTTGGAATTTTGAATGTTGAAGTTTTAAAAATCAAATTTATAATTAGCTCCTAACAACACCTGAATTCCTTGTACTGGGAAATTTGCCCAGCGGTTGTATTGTTGATTGGCTAAGTTGTTTCCTTTTAAGAAAGCGGTTAATTTTGCATTGTACTTATAGCCCACGTGAGCATTCAAATCGAAATAGCTATCTAATGTGACCACTTGTTGTGAAAAAGTAGCTGGAAAAACCAACACATCATCTTGAATTGAAACTAAATCTTTTCTTTCGCCTACAAAAAACACATTGGCTCCTGCATACCATTTTTCATTGATATCAAAATCTACGGTTGAACCAATTTTTAATTGTGGTAAATTCCATGCTTCCGCTTGCGAATCGGTTGAGTAATTGTTGTAGGTTCCGTTGATTCCGAAAGTTACGTTTTTAGAAAAATCAGCTTTTAATTCTCCGAAAATGCTTAACGTGTTTAAATCGTCATACACCACTGTAAATGAATTTCCATGAGCATAACCGTTTGTATTTGTTCCTGTTCCATCAAAACCATTGCTAACAAATAATGCTCTATCAGCTTGATTTTTATTTGAAGCTCTCACATTGAATACTACTGAATTCGCTAATTTACCTTTCATCCCAACATACAAATCAAATTTATTATCGGTTGGTGCAATAAATAACGTTGGCGACACAAACGGATTTTGATCTACGAAATCAGCATACGAATTTTGCTCTAAATCACCTTCCGCTCCAGCGTAAGCAACAAGAATATCACCTACTAATTTATAAGACGCTTTGATGTTTGGATAAATAAAAATTTTCCCGTCGCTTTCGCCATTGATTTTTGCAGTTGCATAATACACTCCAGCTCCAATTTGAACTGATAAATCATCTTGTTGGTACAAAATACTTGGTTTTGTTCCCGCAATAATAGTGCTGTATTTAATTTCCGAATCTACATCGTACATTCTCTCAAAACTTCCTCCCACATAATCCACTACGAAATCAGCTTTTATTTTTTGATTCATTACATCGAAATCGAAATTTGGCTTAATAAAAAAGCGATTCTCTCCTGAATTCAAACCATCTGAAAAACGTTTGAATTGCATGCTAGCATCGGTAAAAATACCATCTTTGAAACTCATTTTTCCGCCAAGTGCAATCGTATTATACGTTTGTTTTGAATCGATTCCTGCAATTGTGACATCATCAAAAACAATTGATTTTGTTGGTAAACCGTACCAATTGTAAATTTGATTTTTTACACCTAAATCCACATTCCAACTCATATCGCGTTCACGAACTCCGTAAGTAACATCTAAACTGGTGTTATAGAATTTATCATCTAAAACCAAATCTTTAATTCCGCCTTGAGACGATAAATGACGTAACATTCCGCCTACATAATTGCTTCTACTTAAATTTTGCGTAATGAACAATTCTGCGTTGATGGTTGGGTAATTCCCAAAACCTAATGTAGCGTAATTGTTATATAACTTTTCTTTTTCCACTTTATCCACACCAGCTGCTTTTCCTTTTGCAGGTGTAAACGTTGAAGCTACAGGAAACGAAAAAATATTGTACTGAATAGGTTCTTTTTTTTGCTCTTCTTCATCAACCAAAACAGGCGTTTCCTTTACTTTAAAGGCATCTGAAATGGTTGGCGTATAAGGCTTCACAATGTTTACGACTTCGGAACCAATGTTTTCATCTTTTACTTGGGCAAAAGAAAATTGAATTCCGAATACGACTAAAACTAAGGCGATTATATTTAATTTCTTCATGTTCTATATTTTTAAATGAGATACTGAAATAATCCCGAAGCTTCGGGACAGTATGACAACTATCAACTTTTATTAGTTTGTGATTGATGAATTACGTTTTGCTTCTTCTCCTTTAATGAAATCTAGTTCTTTTTGGGCTTCTTCGATTACATCTGTATATTCTTTGAAGTTTTCAATCACGCTTTCTAAAATGTAAGTTGCTTGGAAACTATCTTTTAATCCGTAGAAGTTTTTAGCCATAATTACCAAACTCTTCGCTCCGTAATATTTATACCCTGAATAATCTTGCGCAATTTTTTGTACTACTACATTTGAAGGTTCAAACTTGCCTTCTTTGTTTTTAAAATA
>JBIKZB010000232.1:0-3514 GCA_044354955.1 Flavobacterium sp.
CCTTTGCAATCATCAAAAGTTTTAAAATCGGTAGCATTGGTGTCTTTCAAATTGAAATCAGGAGCAATGGTGTCTAATGGTAACATGTTAGAAGGAGTTTGAGCCATTTTGAAATTAGAATTTAGAGGTTAGAATTTAGAAGTTTTAATCTTTCTACTTTTTACTTTTCACTTTTTACTTCGTTAATTATACGCACCAAATCTTTTATTGTTACAAAATGCGTCAATACTTTTTTTTAGGATTCCATTTTCTTACTTTTGCACAACAACACAACACACTATGTACAAACTATTCATTCGTCCGTTACTTTTCTGTTTCGATCCAGAAAAAGTGCATTATTTTACTTTTTCATTCATTCGATTTCTGAATAAAATTCCAGGTTTTTCAAGCTTATTTCAATCACTTTACGAAGTAAAAGATGCTCGTTTAGAAAGAGAAGTTTTCGGAATTAAATTCAAAAACCCAGTGGGATTAGCAGCAGGATTTGATAAAGATGCGAAGTTATATCAAGAGTTATCAAATTTCGGTTTCGGATTTATTGAAATTGGAACGTTAACTCCTGTTGGACAAGAAGGAAATCCTAAAAAACGTTTGTTTCGCTTAAAAGAAGACAATGCGATTATAAATAGAATGGGTTTCAATAATGGCGGCGTTAAAGAAGCAGTCGAACGTTTGAAACAAAATAAAGGCGTTTTAATTGGTGGGAACATCGGGAAAAATAAAGTTACGCCAAACGAAGAAGCAGTGAAAGATTACGAAATCTGTTTTGAAGCTTTGTTTCCGCATGTCGATTATTTTGTGGTGAATGTGAGTTCGCCAAACACACCAAATCTTCGTGAATTACAGGATAAAAAGCCTTTAACTGAGTTATTACAAACGCTTCAAAATCAAAATAACGCAAAACCAAAACAAAAGCCAATTTTACTAAAAATCGCTCCCGATTTGACGGATGAGCAACTTTTAGACATCATTGATATCGTAAACGAAACTAAAATTGCTGGTGTAATTGCTACAAATACTACGATTTCTCGAGAAGGTTTACAATCGTATAACAAATCTGAAATGGGCGGATTATCTGGAAAACCTTTAACGAAACGTTCTACTGAAGTGATTCGTTTTCTTTCAGAAAAAAGTAATAAGTCGTTCCCAATCATTGGAGTAGGTGGAATTCATACTGCTGAAGATGCGATTGAAAAGTTGAATGCTGGAGCAAGTTTAGTACAATTGTACACTGGATTTATTTATGAAGGTCCGGCTTTAGTGAAAGCAATCAACAAAAAGATTTTGGAAAACAGCTAAAATTTCTATCTTTGAAGCTATGAACGAAATCAAAATTATCGAATGTCCACGCGATGCCATGCAAGGCATTAAACCTTTTATTCCAACCGAAAAAAAGGTGAAATACATCCAATCGTTGTTGCGTGTAGGCTTTGATACTATTGATTTTGGAAGTTTCGTTTCGCCAAAAGCGATTCCTCAGATGCAAGATACCGTTGCCGTTTTAGCACAATTGGATTTATCGGCAACGAATAGTAAATTATTAGCGATTATTGCCAATACACAAGGCGCTCAAAATGCTTCAATCCATAAAGAAATTCAATATTTAGGATTTCCATTTTCAATTTCGGAGAACTTTCAAATGCGAAACACGCATAAAACGATTACTGAAAGTTTGGTGACCTTACAAGAAATTTTAGAAATTGCTGATAAATCGAATAAAGAAGTCGTGACTTACATTTCAATGGGTTTTGGAAATCCGTATGGAGATCCTTGGAATGTTGAAATTGTGGGCGAATGGACTGAAAAATTGGCGAATATGGGGGTGAAAATCCTATCGCTTTCTGATACTGTTGGAAGTTCGAGTCCTGAAGTAATTGATTATTTGTTTTCTAATTTAATTTCGAGATACCCTAATATTGAATTTGGAGCACATCTTCATACTACACCAGACAAATGGTTTGAGAAAATTGATGCGGCTTACAATGCAGGTTGTCGTCGTTATGATGGCGCGATTCAAGGTTTTGGTGGTTGTCCTATGGCAAAAGACGATTTAACTGGAAACATGCCAACAGAGAAATTATTGTCCTATTTCACTACTAAAAGAGAAAATACAAACACTAGTCCAATGAGTTTTGAAAGTGCTTATAACGAAGCAACAAAATTATTTGGCGAGTTTCATTAATTCGATGTTCTTCGTTTAAAAAGTTTATAAATTTCGACCCAAAGTACCGAAATACTTCCCACTAAAACACAAATTCCAATTTGGGAACCACTTACCATTTCAAACAAGAAGAACTTTGAAAACGCAGGAATAAACAATAATAATCCTGTCAATAAAATGGTTATTCCAATAATCAATCCTACCAAATTATTTTTATACTGTATCGTTTTGAAAATCGAATAATAAAACGAACGATTAGCCAAAGTTAATACGATATTAGAAGTAATTAACGTTAAGAAAATCATAGTTCTAGTACCTTTTTCAGTCATGCTTTCTCCTATGGCATATTGATAAATAAGCAACAATCCTAATGTAATTACTAAGCCTTGAATAATGCTAATCAATACTTCTTTTAAGTTAAAGAAAGTTGTCGTTAGCGGTCTTGGTTTTTGTACCATCAGATTGTCTTCCATAGGTTCGTTTTCGTAGATGATGGAGCAGGTTGGTCCCATAATCATTTCTAAAAAAATGATGTGAACTGGTGTGAAAATATTCGGATAGATCCAACCCAAAGCCAAAGGAATAAACACAATTAAGATAATTGGAATATGAATCGAAATAATATATTGAATTGCTTTTTTGAGGTTGATGTAAATTTTTCTTCCCATAGCGATGGCATCCGTCATTTTTTCGAAATCATCGTCTACGAGAATTAAATTGGCGGCTTGTTTGGCAATTTCGGTTCCTTTTTTACCCATAGCAATGCCAATGTGTGCCGATTTTAAAGCGGGTCCGTCATTTACGCCATCACCAGTCATGGCAACGATTTGGTTGTTTGCTTTTAACGCTTGAATAATTTTAAGTTTGGCTTCCGGAAACATTCTGGTGAAAATAGCCGTTTCCATTACTTTTTCTTTCAAAGTAGCTTCATCCATTGCCATTAATTCGTCACCATTCAAGACTTTATCAGCATTTTTAAACCCAACTTGTTTTGCGATGGTGGAAGTAGTTTCAGCATTATCGCCAGTAACAATTTTCACTTGAATTCCTGCTTTGTAAAACGTTTCAAAAACCGCTTGGATATTGTGTTTTGGGGGATCGTAAAACGCTACTAATCCTTTGAAGTTGAATTTTATTTCTTGCTGAGTTTTTGGATAATCGGTTCCAGAAAAGTCAGAAACTCCCACGCCTAAAACTCGGAACCCTTTTTGCGTCATGGCTTTCATAGCATTCAAAACCTGATTTTTTTCAGTTTCACTCAAATGACTGACTTCGATTAACGCTTCAGGAGCTCCTTTTGCAGCGATGATTTTATTACCTGATTCGTTTTCGAAAACGTGAGTCATCATTGGA
>JBIKZB010000233.1:0-3509 GCA_044354955.1 Flavobacterium sp.
TTATTGGTTATTTTATCTAAATTTACACGGATTCTCTCATAGTTAATAGAAGCAGTTCTTCCAAAAATATAACTATTTGATGCAATTTTATCAGACTCTTTAATTTCAAAATTTGTTGACGTAGCTCCAGATTTTCCTTTTACAAAAAAACCTTGCCCACTTTGAATTATTTTAGTTCCAGCAATATGATTTGCTGAATTCACATTACTATATCCTGCCTCTGGATCCCAAGTTACATAGTTTCCAAAATCTCCTAATTTAGGATCCAAAATCCATATTTTTTCCGTTACTGTATTACCGTTTGGACCAGCAGTTGTTATTAAATTTTCAAAATCTATTGGTGAGGCATATGGATTTCCAATTAGATGATAATTCGTATTAGCAATTGTATAATTTTGTGTGCCATACAACAAACTTCCTTTAGCAATTAAAGTTGTTGGTGATGAACCAGTAACTCCAGTACCTCCATTTCCTGTTACTCCACTTCCAGCAGGTTTAATAATAAAAGTTAAAAATGTATTATTTTTTTCAGAACCAAATAATTCTTCTGTCTTAGTATTTGTTACTGAATACCATGCCCCATTACTATACTTTCTAAAATTATGGGTTGACACAGGTAAATAATACATCCCGTTTGATTCTGGCGAATAACTTGAAACAGGACCCCAAACATCGGTACCTGTTGTCCCATTAATTACACCATTATTTTGCCAAGTTTCAAAAATTTTATTATTAGAAGTCCCTTTCACCGGCACAGTTAATAATCTCCACAATCTTTTATTTTGATCATTCAACAAATAACGCTCTACAATTACATTTCCTATTAGCGAAAAGTTTCCTACATTACTCAATTGGGCAGTACCTGTTGCATCTGATTTTAAAATAAAATTACTTGTCCCGTCGCCATCAAAATCAATAGTTCCTGAACCAGAACCAAATATAATTTCTGAAATACTACTTACAGATCCATCACTTGTAAAAGTTTTATTTCCATTACCTGAAAACTCTATATTTTTATAAGATAAGCCTGCAATACTTTGAGAGTTATCTCCATTAAATTTAAATAATGAAGGTGGCGTGACAGTTCCACCCAAAATGATGAAATTACCAGCAATACTTGCAACACTTGGATTTGAGGTAAATGATAACGTTCCTGAAACTACAGTCAAATTATTAAATGTTAAACTTCCTGAACCAGAAATAGTACCTGAACCATCAAAAATAACCGTACCATTACCCGCAGTAAATGAACCATTATTTACAAAACTACCACCAGTTGTTAAAGTAATCGTATTAGCATTATCCATTGTTAAAGTAGCACCTGAGTTAATGGTAACGCTATTTGCTACAGCAGCCGCTGAATTAATGTTCGGACTATTTAGAGTTCCTGACGGGATTACAACATTAGTTCCTGAAGTGGGTACTCCACATGTCCAGTTAGAAGCGGTATTCCAATTAGTGCTAGTAACTCCCGTCCAAGTTCCATCCGAAAAATTAGATATAGTTATTGAATCATTTTCAGGACTACAAACTGAACCCAAAATTGTCCATTTCAAAGTAGCCGAGGTTCCCAGTGGTACTCCTGTAACCGTTGTGGTTGAAGAACTATTATTAGTTATAGAAGCTGTTCCAGAAACTACAGTCCAAGCACCCGTACCAGTTCCTGATGCTGCCATAGTAAAAGTATCAGTATTACATTGAATGATGTCTATACCAGCATTTGGTGGAATATTTACATTTATGTTTTTTGTTATTGAAGTTATTCCACAGCTACCTCCTGTAGTGGTTAATGTTAAGGCAATTGTCCCGCTTTCTGAAGCACTAGCCGTATAAGTTGCTATTGAAGGATTTGTAGCATTAGCCCAAGAACCTAATCCGCCTGACCATGTTCCCCCAGTTGCACTACCTCCTACGAACCCTCCCATTTCTGCAGAGGTGTCCCCCTGACAAATAGCGCTTAAGTTAGGTCCCGCTATTGCTATCGGTCCCACTTTTAATGTCTGTATGCCACCAATTGATGTTGATCCAGCTTTGATATTTGTAGAAGTCAAATCAGATGTAGTTATCGCGTTAACAGCAATAGTTGCATTATTTGCAGGACTTGAAGATATATCTGCTGTAATCCAAAAATAGTAAGTTGTATTGCTACTTAAAATTGGCGAGGAAAATGTAGAAAAAGATCTTGATGCAACCCCTCCAGAGGAAGATAAATCTGTCCCAAGTTGAGTTGCTGAATTAATACTATTTGTTGAACCATACCACAATTGATATTTAGTGACATCACTTTGAGTATAAGTTCCCGAAGTTGTAAAGCTTATGTTTGTGAGGTTGCCCATACCATTTGTTACAGATAAACTAAAACTTTGTAAAGAAACTTTAGTAGATGATGCACATTTATCAGTGGCATTAACGGTATTTGGAGCTAAAGTAATTATTGGCGGTTTAAATATATATTTTGTACCACTACCTATTCTAGTGGTTAAATTACCAGAACTCATGTTGTTGCTTGTGTTATTATTATTTGAAGAAGATTTAAGACCAAAGGGACTTGTTCCAATAGATGCATTTTCTATTGTGTTGGAACTTGTTGGATAAGGGAATGCTAAAATATCACTTAAACTTAAAAAATCTCCAGAATTTTGACCACCTAAACCTATACTGGAAGTTGGATTATTAGTAAGAGAAAATGTTGCACCAGTGACTGTTCTATCATAAATATATTCGATAAAATTTGTTGTTTCATATAGCTTAATTTGACAACTAATTGATCCACTAGAATTGTTAGTTGATAGCCATCTTAATTTATACCACTCAATTGTCAAGACTCTATTAGGCGAACTCCCAGTAAGTTTATAATTTACATTTCCTGAAGTACTCGCTACTCTATTATCATCCCACAATACCGCAAGAATTACTCTTTCGATAGATGTATTTAAATTATTTACAGGTTGTGAAGAAGTGTTAGCCGTATTAAAAGTTATAAAACCATTTGTACTAGCTTTAAACTGTGAGTATGAAACTCCATTATAAGCAAAGTTAAAACCAATATTTATAGCAGAAGAAAGCGCATCATCTTCAGTGGCTGCATGAATTGGTGTAGGAGATACATTCGAAACCCATGTACTTGTTGTTGCAACATAACTATAGTTAGCAACTTGAGCAAAACCATCTACAACAAAAAACAACATCCAAAAAACCGAAAATAATCTTATATTTATCTTTATAAAATTATAAAGACTGTTTTCTTTGTAATAAATTTTTAAACTATTAATTTCAATCATGATAAATTATAATTTACAAATTACTTTTAAATTTAGGGAGGCAAAATTAAATATAAATGAATCCAATAAATTTAAAAAAATAGCTGATTTTTGTAATTCAGATTATTAAAACAAAATCAAATATTTTATATTAAAAAGTTTATTAATAACGAAAAATAAGACTAATAATTTAAAAAATATTTTATTTTTTTGTAATTCAGAAAAAGCCTGTTTAAAATAGTGTACTAT